>CANRMU010000018.1 GCA_947631895.1 uncultured Bacilli bacterium
CAAAAGTATTTAAATCACTCATTAATTTATCGACATTTAAATTTAAGCAAGCGCACGCTAAAGAAGGATCAGTAAATCTTCTTTTACATACTTTCCCAACTCTTTTAGAAGAACGATAATTAATACTAAATGAGTTTTGATTTTCTATTAAATACAATCTATCTAAACAATTAAGATAATCTCTTAAGGTAGTTCTGCTTTTTATTAAATCATTACTATTTTCAAATTCCATAATATCTTTTAAAAGAGTTTGCTCCCCAGCTAGTGTACTTTCGTTTCTTGCTAATGATTTAAGTAACATTTTCATTTTGTGTTTATCTCTTTTCCGAGAATTTTCATTTATATCTTTATTTAATAATGATTCAATATAGCTTTTAGGAATAAGACCAACGTCATCAATATTAGTATTTAAATTGGCAGGCCATCCTCCCCTTACAATAAATTTTGCTAAAAGAGTTAAATCTGGTTCAGAAACTCTTTTACACTTAACAGTATCATTTAGCATATCAGTAATAGAAACATCTCCATTACTATCCAATGACTCATATAAACTCATTGTATACATGTTTAAACTGGCAATTCTTCCTGCTCCAGAGTGATATATTTCTTTTTCTTCATCTTCTTTTTTTAAAGATGTTGAACCTGTTAAAATAAATTTTCCTTTTTTTTCATCTTCATCACAAGCATGCCTAACACTATCCCATATTTCCGGAACTAATTGCCATTCATCAATAAGTTCAGGTTTTAATTCTTTAAAAATAAATTTTGGATTCATTATTGCTAACTCTTTATTTTCTTTTTCAGTAATATATACAACACTTGATGAATGAGCTAGTGATGTCCAAGTCTTACCACACCATTTAGGCCCAACAATATTTATGGCTCCAAATATATTTAAATATTTATCAATTTTTTTATCAATTAATCTAAATTTATAATTTTCCTTAGTTAAAGCCATTTAAAATCCACCTTTTCTTATTCAGAGTTATAATATATACAATTCTTAATTGTCAAGTTTTATTGTACACATTTCAGCATTTTTATTGTACACATTTCAGTAAAAAAATAAGTAAAAACTTACTTATTTTTTGTTATGTCTATATACAGTAACTATAAATTATTTAGTTATATTTTCTACTTTTAATTCTTTTGCTATTCCATCAATTCCTTCAACATATTTACTAATTTTTTTATCTTTAATTAATAATAATGTTCCATCAATCATTTTTAAATCTTTTATATTAGTAGCTTTAGGATTACTATTTTCATTAACATAATAAGGTTTATTAAATACTGTACTTAAATCTAAATAATAAATTTTAATTCCCTTAGTACTAAAATTACTATAATAAGATGCATAACTTTTATAATTATTAGCATTCTTACTATTAAAATCATACGCTAAAACATAATAAGAACTATCTTTTTTGCTAAATAAAGTTCCTACACTTATAGCTTCATTATTTACCTCACCAGTAGTATATTCATATTCTTCTATATCTGGTTTAATAAATACTTTACTACATAAATAAACTCCTAAAATAATTAATACTAATATTATTAATACAATAAAAAATTTTTGCATTTCTTTTTGTTCTTCTGTTTGATAATTATACTTTCCTTTTTGCATTTAAATCACCTACCTAAATTATACAAAAAACAAATAAGAATTTCAACTTACCTATTTTGTTTTTTTATTACTTTTTCTAATATTTTATAACGTTCATTAAAAGATTTACTACTATCTAATTCTTTTTCAGTTATTTTTTCAATAGTATATTTTATTCTAAAATTAGTAGATACTGGACATCCAAATATCTTTTTAGCCTAACTAGGAGTTATAATAGGTACTGTAATATTATTATTAACACTATAAATAAAAAGAGCATTTTACTTCATAAATATCCATTATTGAATTTAATTCTAATTTTTTTCCATTTGAAACATTATAGATAGTATCTTTATCAGGATTTAATAACACCAATATTTTATTATTACAACAAGACTTTGCTCCAATATTATATTTACTATAAATAATATTAAAATTGCCATTATCATTTCTTCTATAATGCAGAAATACTCTAGGATTGTTAATTACAGCATTATCATTATCAATTGTTATTTCATCCCGATTTCTATTTATTAATGTAGGTTCTATTATCATATTATTTCCTCTTTTATAAGATATCTGAAAAAAAGTTTACTTTCATAAAAATTAGTAATAAAGATATTATTTACAAAAGTAATAATTTTTAAAAATATATAAATTTATTTAAGCAATTTTTCTAACAATATTGGCTTATAATTTAAGACATCACAACTAACATTTATATGTTTATTTTTATCATATAAACTATTATCATAAATATCTTCAATTTTTCTTTCATAAATATGACCATGTATATTAAGATAATCTTTTTTTATCATACTATCAGGTAAAGGTCGATGAGATAACATAACTTTATAATCATCTAAAATAATAGGAGCATTTTTTAAAACTTTAATACTACATTCTTCATATGATTTTGTAGTTAAATGATCATGATTTCCTTTAATTAAATATATCTTACCATTTAACTGTGAAACAATATCAACTAAATCATTTTTTGTTCCTAAGAAAAAATCACCTAAATGATAAACTATATCTTCTTTCTTAACAACTTTATTCCAATTATTAATAATTTTTTCATTCATATCTATAACATCATTAAAAGGTCTATTACAATATTTAATAATATTACTATGATTAAAATGAGTATCAGCTATAACATATGTTTTCATTACCACTACCTCCAATATCATTTTAACATACATCAAAATAAACATCAAATATTCTAATATTAAATAAAAATATTTTATCTTCTAAAATGATACATATCTTTTAATTCTTCAAGTATTTCATAAACTACAGGACATACTTTACTATTATTAACAACTGTAATTAAACTATATAGTCTTTCTTCTTTATTTGTATACGGATATTCTTGACAAGATTTAGGTAAACACTTTTCAATTTTACATGTTTTATCATCTAAAAAAGGACAAGGATTAGCTATATATTCACCATATTCTTCTTGTAAATATTTTTTCTTTAATTGTTCTTTATCATAATTATATGTTTCACATATTTTATCTAATTCACTTTCATCCATTGATATACCAATTTTCTTACAACAATTACGGCATTTACTACAATCATAAATTTTAAAATATTTTTCATGTAGTTTTTTAAAATCTTCATCTAATTGTTTTTCATCAGCATGATTTTTCAAAAAACTACGAAATCTAAAATTTTCATCAACTTTTTTATTTAAATTTTTTAACTCTATCATTCAAAACACCTCTTATATTAAGTTTAACACATTACTTATAAGAATTAAATTATTAAGTAAACCAATAAGTTATTTTTATCTTTTTAATTTATGTTAAAATACTTGCAAAGAGGTGAGTTATGAACAAGGATAAAATTGCAAATTTAATTTATGAGCTTCGTAAAGAAAAAGGTTTAACCCAACGTCAATTAGCTGATAAATTATATATTAGTGATAAAGCCATAAGTAAATGGGAAAGAGGTATTTGTATTCCTGAGTTAACTATGTTTAAAGAACTTGCCAATATTTTTGATATTTCTGTAGCCGAATTAATTTCTGGTGAAAGATTTAATAATCAAAATAAGTTTCAAAAAATTGATGAACTTTATCTAAGTAATTTAAAAAAAGAAAAGAAAAATCATTTAAAAATATTTTTATTAAGTTTAATATTATTTATTTTTATAACTTTAAGTTTCTTTTTTGTCAAAAATTATAAACGTATTTATATTTATAAATTTAAGGGCGATACTACGCACTACACATTTAGTAATAGTCTAGCTATTTATTCTGATAAACAAGGTTTTATAAAATTAGGAAATTTTAAAAAGATTAAAAATTATCCCTTAGATATTAATAACCTTAAAACTGCTGAAATATTAGTTTCTTTTGATGATATTGAATTATATAATTTTAAAGTAAATTTTGAAGAAGAAAATATTAGTCTTGATGAATGGCTAGAAAATATTGATGTTGAAGATTTTGAACAATTTGATGTTAACTGTCAAAAAGGTTGTGAAAAAGATAGTTTTGTTACTTCAAATAAAAAAGATTTTCCTAATAATTTAAGAATTGAAATGGAATATTGTGATTATAATAAATGTTATAAAGAAGAATTTAAAATAAAAGCGGAAATAATGGCTTCAAATGATCTTTTTAATTTTATCAAATAAGGAGATGGAAAGTATGGAATTTATTAAAAAATATAAGTTTATTTTAATAGGATTATTAATAGTTATTACTTGTTGTTTAATTTTCTTTTTAATAAAACAATATAGAATTAAAAAAGAAATAGCTAATAATGTTTTAAATTTTGGCATAATAAATAATAGTAATGAAGAAGATAAAGGAAAACAATTTTTTCTTTATTCTGATCAAAATTATAGTTATTATTTAAAAGATAATAATCCTGATAAAATTTTTATCTTATTAAGTGATAAAAATAGTATTGAAGAAGAAATGTTTAATATAGCTAAAGAAATGTTAAAACATAATGAAATGGAATTTAGTATTAATAGTAATTATTTAAGACTTAATAAAGTTAGGTATTGTCTTTATAAACTAGAATTAACAATTGATGAATTTAGTGAAAAAATGACTGTCGAAAAAATTCCTTTAAATAAAGTTTCTTTTAAAACAACTAATTATAAAGAAGACAAAAATAAATCAAGAACTTTATATTATACCGATAAAAATGGTATTAAAATTTATAATGAAAATTTAGAAAATATTGAAGTTAATAATATTGATTTAGCAAAATTTTTAAGAGATTTTGATTTACCATCAGATTATATTTATAATATTTTTAAAGAAGAAAACAGTACTGTTAAAAATGGAGTGTATTTATTAACTGATAGTACCAAACCTACAATGTTAAAAGCTACTCAATATAATAATTTAAGAGTTTCTTGTTATTATGAAAACAATGAAATATTTTATGTAATTTCTTATGAAAAGAAAATGAATTAAAAATAGGAAATGAAAACATCTCCTATTTTTATTTAACTAAAATTTCACTTATTAAATCACTTATTTCAGTAGGATTTTCAATTGGTAATCCCGAAATTAATCTAGCTTCAGCATATAATACTTTACTATATTTTTTTAATTCTTCTTGATCATTTTTATATAATTCTTCAAGTTTTTTAACAATTGGATGTTGATAATTAATCTCTAATACTTTCTCAGCATTAATGTTATTATTGGTAGGCATACTATTCATAACTTTTTCCATTTCAACCGAAATATTACCAACAGTTGATAAGCATACTGGATGTTTAGTTAATCGGCTAGTAAATTTAACTTCTTTAACATCAATTGCTTCTTTCATTAAGTTTAAAAGTTCTTTATCTTTTTCATTTAAACTCTTAAGTTCTTCTTTTTCTTCTTCAGTTTCATTTAGAATATTATCAGAACAAACATTTTTAAATTCTTTATCTTGATATTTATTAATAGCTTTTAAAGTAAATTCATCTAAATAGGTTGTACATAATAAAATATCCTTATCTTTAGCAATTAAATTTTCAACTTGTGGTAAAGATTTAATTTGATCTATACTACTTCCACATGCATAATAAATATCTTTTTCATCTTGATTATTTTGAAGATATTCATCTAAAGTAACCATTTTATCTTCTTTAGAAGAATAAAACATTAATAAGTCTTGAAGCTTATCTTTATCCATTCCAAAATTATCATAAATACCAGCTTTAATTTGTAGGCCAAAAGATTCCCAGAATTTTAAGTAATCTTCACGATTATTTTTTTGCATACTTAATAATTCACTCTTAATGTGTTTTTCAATATTACTAGCAATTGTTTTTAAAACCCGATTTTGTTGTAACATTTCTCTAGAAATATTAAGTGATAAATCAGAAGAATCAACAACACCTTTAACAAAGCTAAAATAATCAGGTAATAAATCACTACACTTTTCCATAATTAAAACCCCATTAGAATATAATTGTAAACCTTTTTCATATTCTTTAGAATAATAATCATAACTAGCATGAGAAGGAATATATAACAAAGATGCATATTCTAATAAACCTTCCGCTTTAATATGTAAATGACTTAATGGTTTCTCATAATCAAAAAATTTATCTGAATAGAAAGTATTATATTCTTCTTCACTTACTTCCTTTTTATTACGACGCCATAAAGGAACTAAAGAATTAATTGTTTCTAATTTACTTTCTTCTTCCATTTTAATTGGATAAGTAATATAATCAGAATATTTTTTAATTAAACTTCTAATTTCAAAATCTTCTAAATAACGATTATATTCTTCTTCATCTTTAATCGTTAAAATTATATCGGTTCCATAACTTTCTTTATTAGTTTTTTTAATCTCATAGCCATCTATTCCACTAGATACCCAAGAATATGCTTCATCACTTCCATAAGCTTTAGAAATAACTTCTACTTTAGAAGCAACCATAAAGGCTGAATAAAAACCAACCCCAAATTGCCCAATAATATCAATATTTTCTTTTTTCTTATTTTCATTTTTAAAATCAAATGAACCACTCTTAGCAATAGTACCTAAATTCTTTTCTAGTTCTTCCCTAGACATTCCAATACCATTATCACTAACAGTTAAAGTACGATCTTCTTTATTTGTTTTAACAATAATTGCAAAGTCTTTTTTATTAACTTTCATTTTCTTATTAGTTAAAGACTCATAATGTAATTTATCAATGGCATCTGATGCATTAGAAATAATTTCTCTTAAAAATATTTCTTTATTCGTATAAATCGAATTAATCATTAATTCCATCAATCTTTTAGATTCAGCTTTAAATTCTTTCATATCATCATTCTCCTTTTAGCACTCAATCTAATTAACTGCTAATTAAAATTATAATCATGATATCTAAAAAAGTCAAATAATATTTTCACAAAATAAAAAAAAACAAATTAAACAATTTATTTTTTTAAGAAATCAAGAACAACGCTAAAGAAATAATCATAAATAATAATCCTAATAACATTGTAAGTCTAGATATAAATAATTCTAATCCTCTTTCCTTAACATTGCCAAATAATCTTTCATTAGTTCCACCAATAATTTGACCAGCATCACTAGCTTTATTACTTTGTAATAAAACAATGGCAATTAAGAAAATTGATACTATAAGTAAAATAGTTTCTAACATACTTATGCCTCCAATACACATAATAATTTACCATAAATAAATAAAAATAGCAATTAAAAAAAAGTAGATAATTTCTACCTACTTATTTAACTTTTTTAAAGATGTTTTAATTCCAAAAACCAAAACTATTAAACTTATAACTGCCATCATAACATAAGTCATAATATTATCAACAGTTTGAGGATTTGATACTATATCTTCTTCTTCATTATCAACTATAACATCACTAAAGATTACTTCTAAACTAACATCTTCATCTAATTTAGTATCTAAGGTTATTTCTTCATCACTATTAAGATTTTTAAATCCCTTAAATTCTTTTGTTTCATCATGTTCCATTAATTTTTCTAATCTTAGTTTATCTTCATCATTTAAATTACTTAAAGATTCTCCTTCTTCTAATTTAAATTCTTCATCGCCAATTGTTACAATAATATAATATTTAACACTTAAATTTTTATTTTCATTTAAAACGGTATCTAAAAGAATAGTATTACCATCTTCATCAACAAATCTTACAAATCTTTCATTTTCCATAATATCTTCAATTAATGAAAGTTCTTCACTAGTTAAATCACTTAATTTAGAATTTTCATCTAAAACAAATTCATAATCATTTAATTTAACAGTAATTTGATAATTAGCTTTAATTACTATATCATCATTAACAACCATATCATAATCTAAATCTTCAACAACTTTATTATCAACAACAAATTCTTTAAATTGTTTATTAGTTGCTTCTTTTAATTTATTTAAAGCATTAATTATATTTTCATCTTCACTTAATTTTTTACCTTCTTCTAATTTAAAGCTTTTATCACCAACTGTAACACTATTTTTATATAATGCTTTAATTGTTAATGGTTCATTAATATTAGTATTTACTTCAACAGTATTACCATTTAAATCAATAAATCTTGAAAATTCTTTTTCACTTTTCTTTAAAGTTTCTAAAGCATTCTTAATACTTTCATTACTTTCTAAAGTTTTACCTTCAATTAAATCATATACTTTACCATTAATTGTTACTTCTAAAGTAAAGATGCTTTTTAAATCAACATTTTCATATAAAGCTTCAGTTTCTAAAACAATATTTCCTTCTGAATCTTCAAATCCATAAAATTTACGATTTTCTTTATCTTTAAAATTATCTAAATTAGCAAGACTATTTAAACTTTCTCCTTCATCAATTAATTGTTCTTTACCATCAATACTAACTCTTATAGAATACATAGCTTTAATAGTCATATCTTCATTAACAACAGTTTCTAAATTAATCTCTCCAACATGTTCACCATTTACTAAATATTCTTTAAATAATTTACTTGAAACATCTTTTAAACTATTTAAAGCATCAACTATATCTTGTTCTTCATTTAGCTTTTTACCTTCTTCAATTTGATATTCTTGATCTTCTACAGTAACATTTTTAAAATATAAAGCTTTAATAGTTATATTATCATTTATAGGAGTAATAGTTGTTATTGTATTGCCATCTTCATCAACAAATCTTGAAAAATCTCCATTATACATTAAGTCATCTAAAGCTTCGAATAAATCTAAATTTTGTCTAACATCATTACCTTCAGTTAAAAGAAATTCATCACCAGTATTTTCTATTGTTACAGTAACTCCAAAGATAGCCTTAAGATTTATGTGTTCATTTAATGGACTATCTTCACTAACAACATTGCCATTTTCATCTTCAAATCTTAAGAATTTACGATTTTCTTTAGTTTTAAAATTATTTAAATCAGCAAGATTATTTAATGATTGTCCTTCATCTAAAGTTTTTTCTTCACCATTAATAGTAACTTTAATAGTATATTTAGCAGTTAATACAGCATTTTCACTAAACTCAGTATCCATATAATATTTAGTTCCACTAGCATCTTCAAAATGACTAAAATCTTTATTACCAGGATTTATCAAACTATTTAATCTTACTTTAGCTTCATCAGAATCTTCACGCTCTAAAATTTCATTTAAATTGTGATTTAATTCATCAAAGAAGAATACTTCCTTACCAATTTGAATACTCATACCATATTTAGGTCTAAGATTCATATTTTCATATAATTTCATATCAACTGGAATACCCTTACCATTTTCATCAACTAAATCAGCATAATGTTTTGTAGTATCTTCTTGATATGCTTTGATAATAGCCATAATCTCTTCACTAGAACTTAAACTATCGCCTTCATCTAATAAATAGGTTCCTTTACCTTCAATATTTATTTCAATAGAATACATAGCTTTAATAGTCATATCTTCATTAACAACAGTTTCTAAATTAATTTCCCCAATATGTTCTTCATTTACTACATATTCTTTAAATAATTTATTTGAAACATCTTTTAATTTATTTAATGCATCAACTATTTCTTGTTCTTCATTTAATTTTTTACCTTCTTCAATTTGATAAATATTTTCTTCAATCTCTACATTAACATAATAAAGAGCATTTATAGTTAAATTTTTAGTTACCACTTCATTAGTATTTACAGTATTTTTATCAGTATCAACAAATCTTGAAAAATCTCTTTCATTATCTTTTAGATTTTCTAAAGCAGTCATTATTTCTTCAGAATCTTCTAATTTTTTACCTTCTTCTAAATCATAAGTTTCACTACCAATAGTAATTTCATAAGCAAAAATAGAAGTTAATTCAATATTTTCATATAAAGCATCTTCTTCATTTATTTCATTACCATTTTTATCTTCAAATCTCATAAATTTAAGACCTGCTTTAGTTTTATATGTTTCTAATGTACTAATATTACTTAAAGATTGTCCTTCATCTAAAATCGTTTCTTCACCATTAATTTTAACACTAATAGTAAATTTAGGAGTTAATACAGCATTTTCATTAAATACAGTTTCCATATCAACTATGTCTCCATTAGCATCTACAAAATGTTTAAATGTTTTATTATCAGCCTTTTTATGATTTTCTAACTTAGTTTTATCTTCTTCTATTAAATCACTTAATTTATGACCTTGTTCTTCAAAGAAGAAAACATCATCACCAATTTCCACACTTATACCATATTTTGGTTTAAGAGTCATATTTCGATGTAATTTTTCAGTTAATGGCACGCCAAAACCATTTTCATCAACTAAATCAGCATAATGTTTTGTTTTATCATTTATGTACCCATCAACAATTTCTAAAATCCGTGAATTAGAATTTAAAGTTTCTCCTTCATTAAAAGTAAATGTTTCCTCACCAATCTTAATTTCAACTTGATAATGAGCAGTCATAGTTACATCTTTATTAAAGATATAATCATCATCAATTTCTACTTCTTCTTGGTCATAAAAACCAACAAAATTTTTAGTATCATCATTTTCTAAAGCACTTATTTTATCTTTTACAGCTTCAGTTTCTTTGAAATCAACATATTTAGTATTATCTTCAACTTCAAAACTTCCTTCTACACCATCAATTGTAACATTATAAAGTTTGACATAATTAGCATAGATATCCATATTTTTAGTTAACTCTGTTTCAACATCAAATTCTTTCTTTTCATTAGTATTATCATCAATAAATTGATATCCTTTTAATTTATATCCTTCTTTTTCACTTGGTAATTCATCTTGATTTATTTTAGCATTTTTATCATATGCTTTAACTGTTAAATTACCTTCATTATCATAAAGTCCAACAACAACATAATCTTCATCTACATTATATTTATAAGGAACAGTTATTAATGATTCTTTACCATTTTTAGATACAACAATATCTACACCATTTTCAATATAAATAACATTACTATTATCAGCTGTATTACTTTTTCCAAAATTAAAGATTGCACTTCCAGGAGCATTGTTTTCATCAATAATTTTAGAATCACCAGTAATATTTAATTTAATATTTGAACAAGGTGTTTCTCCATCTAAAGAGAAAATATATTCAGCATTAGGACTTTTAGAATCATTACCCGTAACTATTGTATTATTAAGATTAATTGTTAAACCTTTTTCATTTTCAATAGATATTGCTTCTTCATTTTCATGAAGAGAAGAACGAGCACTAATGTTAGAATCATTAACATTGATAGTGTTATTCTCACCATTTAGAATATCAAAAGCTTTTTGTCCACTTATATAACTATTATTATAAATATTAATTTCAACATCAGAAGCAGCAAGTCTAATACCATCATATAATATTGAAAACATTGAATTATCAATATCAATTTTTGAACCATTAGCACCATCAATATTTAAAACGGTTTGATAAACACCTTTATTTAAATTATCGCCGCGACCAATTGTCAGAAATGTAACTTTTTCTAAAGTAAGATTTACTTTTTTATTAACTTTAACATAATTCCAATTAAGATTCTTAGTTATTGGAACAGCTCTAATATTTTTAATTACAACATTATTTGGAGTATCATCTTCATCATCAATAATAATTTCACTATTAATTGTAGACCCTTCACCTTCAATAGTAAGGTCTTTATTTATAATAATTTGTGTTCTTTCATTACCATAAGTTCCACCATTTAATCTTAAGGTATCACCATCATCAGCATTTTCAATTGCGGTTTGTAATGTTGTTGCCCCCGCATTAACTTTAGTTGTTTTAGCAAAAACACTAGGTATACCACACATCATACCTACACTAACAACACTAATAAATTTAACAAGATTCTTTTTCATTTTCCCAACTCACTTTCAATTTAGTATCATAATTTTATCATTTAAAAGATACTTAGTCAAACAATATCATCATAATTTCTTGTCAAGTAAATTGGTAATTTATCATAAATTTTCCTTTTAACCAAAAATAGACCTAAAAAAAATAAAAAAATAAATATTTGGAGAAATTAAGTATTTATTTTGATAAAAATTAACTAAAAATGTTAAAATTGCCCATAATTCCCCCTTTCCCCCTGAAACCCCAAAGTTTATGATGTGTTGATAATAAAATATTTGTAAATATTTTCTGT
>CANRMU010000019.1 GCA_947631895.1 uncultured Bacilli bacterium
GATGATTATTTAAAGAAGTGTGGGTGATAAAAGATGAGTATTTTTAAGAATTTATATCAATATCGAGAATTATTAAAAACTAATGTTCAAAAAGAAATTAGAGGAAAATATAAAGGCTCTTTTTTAGGAGTTTTATGGTCATTTTTAAATCCTTTATTGATGGTTTTAGTTTATGCGATTGTTTTTCCTTATATTATGAGAATTCAAGTTCCTAATTATTTAATCTTTTTAATCGTGGCAATTATTCCTTGGAACTTTTTTACAACATGTATTACAACAGGGTGTAATTGTGTTTGGTTAAATGGTGGAATAATCAAGAAAGTATATTTTCCAAGAGAAATCTTACCAGTTTCCGTTATTTTAGCGGGTTTAATTAATTTTCTAATATCATGTATTATTATTTTGATTTTCTTACTATTTGGGGGAATTGGTTTTAGCTTTCAGTTATTATGGTTACCATTAATTGCAATTATTCAAAGTATATTTAGTTTAGGTTTATTATTTATTTTAAGTGCTATTAATGTCTATGTAAGAGATGTGGAATATGTTGTAAGTTTTATTTTGAATCTACTTTTTTATGCTACACCAATTTTATATACAGCCGAAATGTTTCCAGCTAAAATTCGTTGGGTTTTAAATATTAATCCTTTAACTCATTTAGTTAATGCATATCGTAGTATTTTTTACTATCAAACAATGCCAAGTTTATCATCATTATTTTATTTATTTATCTTATCAATAGGGGTTGTACTAATAGGATATACCATATTTAGAAAATTAGAGAAAGGTTTTGCTGAGGAGTTGTAGTTGTATGAATGAATATATTATTGTTAAACATAAAGAAGTAAGTGGTTTAAAAAATCCTAAATTTAATGTTATTGGTGAATTTATTAGAAGTGACCTTGATTTGGTTGTAAAAGCTGATGGTAAAGAAATAGAATATGAATGTTATCATAATATTGATAATTTTATTTTAAATGCCGTTTTAAATAAAAAAGTGAAGAATGTTACTTTATATGCTAAAGAAAATAATGATTTGCATGAAATATTTACAATTAAAAATAGGTTTTTAAACCGTTTAATTAATAGATTTCAATCATTCTTTTTTAAACCAGTTAATAAATTAAAATTGATTTTTAGGTCTTTAAAAAATGGAATGGTCTTTTTATGGCGTGAACATCATTTTTTAATTCCACCTTCTTTATGGAAGAAATATTTTGTAGCGTTTGTAAATAAAGTTAAAAGTGGTTTTAATATGCTTTATTTAAATCCTTTTCGTCAAGAAGATTATTTGGAATGGATTAGTAATTGTGAAGAGAAAACTGTTTATGAAGAACTTAAATATCAACCTAAAATATCAATTATTATTCCTGTTTATAATATTAAAAGAATTTATTTAGAAGAATGTCTTGATTCTATTTTAAATCAACATTATCAAAATTTTGAAATATGTATAGCTGATGATTGTTCGACATTACAAGAAACAATTGATACTTTAAAAGAATATGAAGAAAAAGATAAAAGAATAAGAGTTGTTTATCGGAAGAAAAATGGTCATATTTCTAGGTCTAGTAATGATGCTTTAAAAATTGCAACTGGTGAATTTGTTGGTTTAATGGATAATGATGATGTTTTAACGCCTAATGCTTTATATGAAATGGTTTTAGCTTTAAATAAAAATAAAAATTTAGATTTAATTTATAGTGATGAAGATAAAATAGATATGAAAGGAAAAAGATGTGACCCCCATTTTAAACCTGATTATAGTCCTGATACTTTATATGGAGCAAATTATATTTGTCATTTTGAAATTTTAAGAAAGAAAATAATTGATGAAATAGGAGGTTTTCGAGTTGGACTTGAAGGGGCTCAAGACCATGATTTATTTTTAAGATTTGTTGAAAAAACTACTCCTGAAAAGATTTGTCATATTCCTAAAATATTATATCATTGGCGAAAGATACCGGGTTCAACAGCTGATACAATTGCTAATAAAGAATATGCTATTAAAGCGGGACAAAGAGCAGTAGAAGATGCTTTAAAAAGAAGAAAGTTAGATGCTGAGGTTTTAGTTCCGATAACATCTACCCAATATATTGTTAATTATAAATATCAAGAAGAACCTAAAGTATCGATTATTATTCCAACTAAAGATTTAGCTAAATTATTAAGAAAATGTTTAAATTCAATTTATCAAAAAACAATTTATAAAAATTTTGAAGTTATTGTTGTAAATAATAATAGTAGTGAAAAAGAAACTTATGAATTGTTTGATTATTATAAAGAAAAATATGATAATTTTAGAGTTATTGATGCTATGATTCCTTTTAATTATTCTAAATTAAATAATTTAGCGGTTAAGGAAACTAAAGGAGATTATTTATTGTTTTTAAATAATGATACGATTATTAAAACTAGTAAATGGCTTAATATTATGGTTGGTTATGCTATGCAAAAACATATTGGTGCAGTTGGGGTTAAATTATTATATCCTGATGATACTATTCAACATGCTGGAGTTATTCTTGGTTTAGGACATTGTGCTGCTCATGCTTTTGCAGGTGAAAATGGGGGCTCTTATGGAATGTATGGCCGTTTATTAGTTCCTTATAATTATTCAGCAGTTACGGCAGCTTGTATGATGGTAAGTAAGAAAAAGTTTATGAGTGTTAAAGGTTTTGATGAAAAGTTAAAAGTTGCTTTTAATGATGTTGATTTTTGTTTAAAATTATTAGATAAAAAATATTATAATATCTTCTTACCTCAAGTTGTAGTGTATCACTTTGAATCTAAAACTAGAGGATATGATACAACTACAGAAAAGTATCAACAATTATTAAAAGAAATAGATTATTTAAATAGTAGATGGCATTATCTTATTCATCATGATCCTTTTTATAATAAAAATTTCAGTCTTAAGAAAAGTTTTGTATTAGATAAAAAGAAGAGGGAAGTAGTAAATGATGAAGAAGATTCTTAATTATAAATATATAACTATTATTTTAATTTTAGTTTCTCTTTTAGGAAGTTTTATTTGGGAAGTAACTTTTGGTAATTATCATTATTATCATAATAATTTTAAGGGAGAAGAAAAAATAAATAATATTGATTATCAACTTTTAGATAATAATTTAGTAGCCTTTATTAAACTCGATAAAAAGTATTTTCATGAATTAAATTTTAAAGTAAATGTTCCAACTTTAAATAATATTAATTATGAAATATATTATAAAGATGATAATAATAATTTTATTAAACTTAGTGATAATATTTTATATACTAAATATGATGGGATTGTTGGAATGCCTATTCATAAAGAAACTAATGAAATAAAATTAGTTTTTAAAGAATGTAATAATTTAAAATTAGATAATGTTTTGATTACTAATAATTTTGAAATTAATTATTTAAAAGTTTTAATTATTTTTGTAAGTATTTATTTAGTTTTAGATTTAATTAAAATTATACTATCTGATAAAAAACCTAAATTATATTTATATTATTTTAAAGTTGCGCTTTTAATTGGTCTTTCTTTTGCTATTTTAACTCCTTTATTTTATTCATATGATGAAAATCAACATTTGATTCGTTCTTATAATAATTCTTATGGTAACTTTATTTTAAGTAATAATGATATGCAAAAGTGGCCTAGTAAGTTAGTTAATTTAATTGGTGATCGTTATAATTTTATTATTCCAGCTACTTATACAACTTATAAAAATAGTATGCCGTATTTAACAGAGTTAGGTAAAAGTGAAGAAGTATCTGTGAAGATAAGTTCAACAGCTGGTCCATATTTATTTGTGGCGTATTTAGCTAGTGGACTTGGAATTTTTATGGGAAGAATACTTAATTTGCCTTTTGGGATTACCTTTTATTTAGGACGAATTTTAAATGTAATATTATATGCAAGTATAATTTCTTTAGCAATTAAACTATGTAAAAAAACCAGTAAATTAATTTTTGCTTTTGGTCTTATCCCACCAATTTTATTTCAAAGTGGTTCATATTCGGCTGATGTATTTACTAATGCTTTTTGTTTATTATCATTTGGTTTGACATTTCATTATCTGGAAAACTCTAAAAAAATTGGGGTTAAAGAATTATTTGTTTTACTTTTAGTATATAGCTTTACTTATTTATCTAAGATTGCTTATTTTCCAATTACTTTATTGATTTGGTTAATTCCTAAAGAAAAGTTTAAAACTAATAGTTTGTGTTCAAAAATATTAATTAGTTTAAGTGGAATAATAATGTTTGGAATTGGAACTATTTATGCAAGTAAATTTGGAATTGTTCAATATCATCTTCCTGGTGTTGATGTTAAATTACAGCTTTTAAATATTTTAAGAAATCCTTTTAGTTATCTTTATGTTATAATAAATACATTCCAAACTTCATTAATTCCTTTAATATCAGCTAGTTTAGGACAACTTGCTTATTGTGGAGTTTTAGGTGATATTGAAATTGGATTAATGATTATCGGATTAATTATTGTTACTTTAAATACTGATTTAAAACTAAAAATTAAAGATAAGTTTATTATTTTCTTATATGTAATAGCATCTGTTGGAGCATCTTTATCAGCCCTATATTTAAGCTTTAATCCAGTTGGAGCTTTAACGGTTGATGGTTTTCAAGGTCGTTATTTATTTCCAGTTTTAATGGCTTTCTTTATGCTTTTTAATAGTTCTAAATGTCAGTTAAAAGTAAAAGAAGAAAATGTTATGAAAATCATTACTAGTATCTTTATTTTAATAAATATTCATGCTATTTTATTAATATTAAATAATTTTTATATTTAGGAGGTAAGTATGAAGAAGTCTAAGGTATTATTAATTATTCCTGCTTATAATGAAGAGGCTAATATTTTAAAAACTTGTAATAGAATTTTAGAATATAATAAAGAACATAAAACTAATTATGATTTTATTGTTATTAATGATGGGTCATTAGATAATACTAAAAAAATCTTAGAAGAAAATAAATTACCTCATATTAATTTAATTCATAATTTAGGAATTGGTGGGGCTGTTCAAACTGGTTATAAATATGCTTTAAAGTATGATTATGATTTAGCTATTCAATTTGATGGTGATGGACAGCATGATGTAAATTATGTTGAAAAATTAATTAAACCGATTATAGATGATAAAGCTGATTTTACAATTGGGAGTCGTTTTATTGAAAATATTAGTGGTTTTAAAACTTCTTTTATGAGAAGAGTAGGAATTAAAATTATTACTTTTTTTATTAAAATTGCTTGTGGTTTTAAATTAAAAGATACAACTAGTGGTTTTAGGGCAGCAAATAAAAAAATTATTAGGGAATTTGCTAATTATTATCCTTCTGAATATCCTGAACCAATATCAACTGTTTTGGTTGTTAAAAAAGGTTATAGAGTAAAAGAAATAGGGGTTAATATGTATGAAAGAGATGGTGGCTCATCATCAATTCATTCTTGGAAAAATTTTTATTATATGATTAATGTTTGTTTATCCATTTTAATTGCAGGTTCAAGGAGGTCTAAATGATAACAGGTAATTTAAGATTAGTAGTCATTGTGTTTATATTATTTTTGTTTTTATTAATTGTTTATTTGCTTCGTAAAAGAAAGTTATCAACTAAATTTGCAATTGTTTGGTTTTTAGCAATTATGGTGATGCTTTTAACGGTTTTATTACCTGACGTTATGAAATATATTGCTAATTTAATTGGTTTTGAATTATTATCTAATATGTTACTTTGTATATTTATAGCAATTCTCTTATTTATTACGTTAGCATTGACGATTATGGTTTCAAGTAATAAAAGAAGAATAACTCTTTTAATTGAAGAAGTATCAATTTTAAAAAAAGAATTGGAGGATAAGAAATGAAAATAATACTTACAGCTATTTATGTTATTTTAACTACTAGTGGTTTATTTTGTATGAAATTAGGGGGAGATTCTTTATCATTATCATTTAAAAATGAAATTAGTTTTAAAATTGGGTTTATAACTGCTTTAGGTTTTTTGCTTTATATTTGTAGTTTCTTATTATGGCAAAAATTAATTGCGACCTATGATTTAAGTTATATTGTTCCGATTGCAACTGGTATTGTGCAAGTTGTTGTTTTAATTGGTAGTTACTTCTTTTTTAAAGAAGCTATGAGTTGGGTAAATATTTTAGGAATAATTTTAGTTATTGTGGGAATTGTTTTAATTTCTCTTAAAAGATAAAACATCAATTATGGTGTTTTTTTTTAGTTGATGTTATAATTAAAATGAAAAAGAGGTGGTAAGATGGATTCTAATGATATTAATGATACTGAAGAACTAACAAATGATGAAGAATTAATGGATAATAATGATCTTCCATCTAATGAACCGCCTTTAGAAGAAAATGAAGCTCAGATGGATATAGAACCACCTAAAAGTGGTAGTTTTATGGGAGTTGCTAGTAAAGCTTTAATTAATATGCTTTTGAAAAAGAAAATTATTGCTATAGGAATTGTTGGGGCAATATTTATATTATTTATAGCTATTTTTTTTGGTGCTAATGTTTCTAGTGATTCTTTTAATTATAAAACTATGGAAAGTGCTAAAGATAAATGTGAAAATGTGGAAATTACTTATAGAGAATATGGTAGTAATGATTCTTCTAAAACAACTATGGCTTTAGAAGAATATATAGGAGATGCAGTATATACTTATACTAAAAATCTAAAAAAAACTAATGAGGGAACTTATCATTTGTATAAAGCTTTAGCTATTGCTTTAAGAACCGAGATTATTTATAATGATTGTAAAATAACTTATCGTGACAAAAAATTAGAAAAAAGACCAGAAAGTAATGGAAAATATATTATTTTAAATAATGCTTTAGAATCATCTGAAGGTGTAGTAATGTCTAAACCTGGTAAAGATAAAGTTATGGATATTAAAGTATCTGATTTTTGTTATAGTCAAAATGATGGTACTAATTATTCAATTTTTCAAGTTCCTGATTTTTATATTCCAACTAGTTGGGTAAAAGAAAATGTTCCTAGTAAATATAGTGATTGTCCGTGTAATCAAGCTGATGAAAACTTGGATTCTTGTTATGTTACAAATGATTATAAAGAATGGACTCATCAAGATGATATAAGTGGTTTTAATGTTTATGCTGCTTATTATTTACTTGATGAATATAAATTAAGTTGGTCTGATTTAATTCAATATTTTATTGGAGATAATAATTATTGGACTATAAAAGAAGAACAAGAGGAAGAAGAAGAAAATGAAGGACAATTAAGTGAAAATTGTGGGTCTATGGATTTACATAAAACAACTTTAACTAAAGAGCAATTTATAGCGGGTATGAAGTCATATAATTATAATGGGGCAAGTCCTAGTGGTTGGAATAAATTTGTTAATAATGCTGGGGATATTTATGATATAGCTTTAAAAAATAATATTAATCCTGAATTTGTTGTAATAAGAGCTATTTTAGAGGGTTTTGATCCTGGTGAAAGTAAAAATAATTATTGGGGTTGGACTTGTTATAATACGTGTTCTAGTTGTTGCACTAATTTTGGAAGTGATTTTGAAGAAGCTGTTGCTAAATATTGTCAAGCAGTTAATAAACAATATACTGATTATAATGATTTGCTTAGAAGTTATGCTTATTTAGGTGATTATTGGTATAATCCGGGAAGTTCTGGAGTTGGCGGATGTTATTATGCACCATATATTTTTCCAAATGGGATTCCTGATCGAGTAAAAAGTGCTTGTAGTGGGGCATATTGTAGTTCAGATGTAAAAGCTAATTGTGTTAAGACTACTGCTGAAGAACAAGTTTTATATGGAAAATATCAAGATCGAAATACTCAAAGTTATCGTAAAGCTATTTGGAATTTAAGTGAGACTGATTGTAAGATGGTAGCTAGTGGAGCCGGATGTTTCTGGTGGCCAATTGGTTCAACTGACACAACTGAAAAAGATGGTGTAACATATGCTTTAGATGAGCCTGAGACAACAACAATTACAAGTGGTTTTGGCAAAAGAGATGCTCCACTTGCTAATGCAAGTACATTCCATAATGCTATCGATATTGGTGGAGGAAAAGAAGGTAGAACAAATGTTATTGCTGCTGCTGATGGAACAGTAATGAGCATTACGACTGGCTGTAGTGTTGGAGCTTATTCCTGTGGTGGTCAATTAGGTAATTCTATTTACTTAACTCATTCTGATGGTAGCCAGACAAGATATGGTCATTTATCTAAAGTCCTTGTTAATAAAGGCGATAGTGTTAAACAAGGTCAAGTTATTGGTAAACTTGGAAATACGGGTAATTCTACTGGACCTCATTTAGACTTTCAAGTTAAAGTAAATGGCGAGGTTGTTGATCCAACTAATTATGTATCAGCAGGAGAACCACGAAAAGTTTGTAGTGGAACTGGTAGTGTAATAAGTGGTGAAAACAATAAACAAACAATTTGTTTAACTCTAAAAAATAGTGGATATAGTAATGAAGCCGTTGCGGGCATTATGGGAAATTTACAACAAGAAAGTGGCTTTGAAACTGATAATACCGATGGTCAAGCTCATGGAATTGCTCAGTGGCAAGGAGGCCGTTTTGTAAATCTTAAGAGTACTTATGGAAGCGATTGGAAAAAGCTTGATAATCAATTAAAATTCTTATTAAATGAACTAAATAATAGTTATCAATCAACTGAAAAATATTTAAGAGAAAATCATTCAGAAACTGAACAAGCCTATAATTTCTGTATGACCTATGAAAAACCAGGAGAAGACGATTGTAAAACTTCACCAAGAAAATCTTATGCAGAAAGCTTATTAAGCTATGTCGAAAATAATTGTGAATAAGGAGGGTATATGCAAAAAAAGAAAATTATTAGATTTGGAATTGTTATTCTAATCTTTTTAATCATTTTTGGAATAGTATTTGTTATAAATAAATTTAGTAATGTTGAAATTCCAAGTAAAGAAGAAAAAAAAGAAGAAGAAATTCCTTATGAAATGACCTTAGTTGATAATTATAGTAATTTCTTTTCCGTTGTAAATATTTTAAATAAATATTTAGATGATATAAAAAATCAAGAAACTGAAAAGCTATTAAATACTCTTCATTCTGAATATATCCTTAATTATAAAATTAATAGAGATAATATCTATGATGTTTTAAATATTAAATCTGATAGTTTACAATTAACTTTTAAAGTAAAACATATGACTTATAAAACTTATGATAATTTTAATCGTTATTTATATTATGTTAAAGGAGATATTATTGAAGATAATTTTGATGATAGTAAAGTATTAAAAGAAGGAGTTATGTTTTTAGTAAATATTGATTATGAAAATATTACTTATGGTATATATCCACTTGATTATCTTTATAAAGTATTACCTATTATAAATCCTGATAAACCTATAATTAGTAATACTGATAATATAGTTAGTGGTTCTAATGTTATAACTAAAGAATATATATGTAGTTTATATTTAAGTGATTTTATTGAAAAAATAACTAGTAATGTTGATGATACTTATGTTTTGCTAGATAAAGATTTTAGAAATAAAGAATATGCTAAAAAAAGTAAATATGTTAATTATATGAATAACAATAAAGATAAATTAAATTCTCAAGTATATAGTTGTAGTTCTCTAAGTGGTAATAATCATGTCTATGAAGTAAAAGATATGAATTATAATACTTATATTTTTAGAGAAAAAAGTATTATGAATTATACAATAGAGTTTAATTTAAAATAGTATTTTATTCTTTAAATAATTTGTGGTAAAATATAAAAAGTTAAGGAGGAAGGACAATGAAATTTAGAGTTTCACCAAAAGATTTTACAATATTTGTAATATTTTGTATATTTTTGCTTTATTTATGTGCTATTGCTGTTTTAAATTTTGCATCTTTTGCTAATGATGGTACATTTCATGGTTTAAATCCTTTCCCAGCTTTTGGGCCCGATTATATCTTTTTAACATTATTTATGTTTGTTATGGCTTTAGTTATGATTTTTTCAAGTGTATCTTCTTATATTTTTGAAAAAGATAAAAGTGGTAAAAGGTTAATTAATGTTAAAGATAAAGAAGAAAAAGGGTATTCTAGATGGGCTAAAGAAAAAGAAATTAAAGAAGATAAAGGTATTGTTCATATAAAAGCAATAGATAAAAATATTTCTGGAGCAGGTATACCAATTATTAATAATGGTACTGATTTATGGGTAGATGATGGTGAATATCATACTTTAATTATTGGTACTACTGGTAGTGGTAAATCAGAATGTGTTGTTAAACCACAAGTTAATGTATTAGCTAAAAAGGGCGAAAGTATGATAATTACGGACCCAAAGGGTGAATTATACAAATATTGTGGAAGTTATTTAAAAGAACAAGGATATAATATAATTGTTTTAAATTTTAGGGATCCCGAAGATGGTAATGCTTGGAATCCCCTAACCGCGCCTTATCAAAATTATATAAATGGTAATAGAGATAAAGCAACTGAATTATTAGATGATATTGCTACAAATATATTAGTAGATCCTAAAAATAAAGAAGCTGCCTTTTGGGAGAGAAGTGCTGCTGATTATTTTTGTGGACTTGCTCTAGGATTATTTAAAGATGCTAAAGAAAGTGAAGTTAATTTAAATTCTATTAATGTTATGAGTACAATTGGTGAAGAACGTTTTGCAGCTAGTCATTATATTAATGAATACTTTAATTTAAAAGGTGCTGATTCATCAGAATACATCTTTGCGTCCAATACAATTAATGCGCCTAATGAAACTAAGGGTGGTATTTTATCTACTTTTAGACAAAAAATAAGAATTTTTTCTTCAAGAGAAAAATTAAGTGAAATGTTATCTTATAGTGATTTTGATATGCGTTCAATAGGTGAACAAAAAACAGCTGTTTTCTTAATTATTCATGATGAAAAAACTACCTATCATAGTTTACTTACGGTTTTCTTAAAACAATGTTATGAAACATTAATTGATGTGGCTAAAGTTCATGGGGGAAAACTGCCAATTAGAACTAACTTTATTTTAGATGAATTTGCTAATATGCCTCCATTAAGTGATGTTGATTCAATGGTATCTGCCGCTCGTAGTAGAGCAATTCGTTTTACTTTTATTATTCAAAACTTTTCCCAATTAGATGATGTTTATGGTAAAGAAGTTGCCCAGACTATTAAAGGTAATTCTAATAACTGGATATACTTAATTAGTACCGAAATGGCTGCATTAGAAGAAATTAGTAAAATGTGTGGGGAAGTCAAAAGTAAAGAAAAAGATAAAACAGCTTCAACTCCTTTAGTAACTATTACTGATTTACAAAAAATGAAATTATTTCAAGCCATTATTATTCGTTCTAGAATGGCTCCATTTAAAACTGAATTAGAACCAGATTTTAAAATGGATTGGGGAATTAATCGAGAAGAAATGGATTTTCCTCATCGAAAGTTAAAACATATTGATACTTTTGATATTAAAAATTATGTATCTGAAGCTAAAAGAAAGCAAATGTTAGAAAATAACCAAAATATTAAAGAAAATTCTTTTAATCCATTCATGCCAACTGGAATGCCACCAATGGGATTTAATCCTTTTAAAGATATGTCAATGGGTAATTCAAATCCATTAATGAGTAGTCCAACAAGCAGTTTAACTAGTGAAGATATAGATCGAATGATAGCTGATATAGATAAAAAATTAGCTGAATTAGATGAAGAAGAAGCAAAAGAAAAAAGCAAATTAGAAGAAACAAAAAAAGAAAAGACAAATAATGAAGAAAAAAAGATTGTTGAAGAAAAGAAAGAAAATCCTAAAGATAAAGAATTAGATGTTAAACCTAAAATAAATGTTGATACTGATTCAATTATTATGCATGATAATGAAATAACAGATGATGAATTCTTTGATGATTTCTTTAATGATTAA
>CANRMU010000020.1 GCA_947631895.1 uncultured Bacilli bacterium
ACCTATAAATGCACCTATAAATGCACCTATAAATGCACCTATAAATGCACCTATAAATGCACCTATAAATGCACCTAAAGCATAATTTATTTGCATAACAGATAAAAAAACTAAAATGAAATAACTATAATCATTTTTAGTCTTTATTTATTCATTACTATCAACAAATAATGGTTAGGAATAAATTTTATATTCCTATAAAATCATTATTTTTCCCTTATTTAAGGGACTTTTTGATATCATTAATTTTTACTCCCGTTTTTGATTGCAGCTTGAGCAGCAGCAAGTCTAGCTATAGGTACTCTAAATGGAGAACAAGAAACATAATTTAAACCAATCTTATGACAGAATTCAATACTAGATGGTTCACCACCGTGTTCTCCACATATACCTAATTTAATATCACTTCTGGTACTTCTACCTTTTTGGGCAGCCATTTCTACTAATTGTCCTACACCTTCTTGATCTAATTTAGCAAATGGATCTGATTCATAAATTTTATTTTCATAATATGAATCTAAGAATTTACCAGCATCATCTCTTGAGAAACCAAAAGTCATTTGAGTTAAATCATTAGTTCCAAATGAGAAGAATTCAGCTTCTTCAGCAATTTTATCAGCAGTTAAAGCGGCTCTTGGAATTTCAATCATTGTTCCAATATGGTAGCTTATATCACTATTTAATTCTTTTTTAACTTCTTCTGCCGTTTCAACTACAATATTTTTAACGAATTTTAATTCTTTAACTTCACCAACTAATGGAATCATGATTTCAGGTACAATATCATAGCCTTTTTCATTTTTAACCTCAATTGCTGCTTCCATTAAAGCTCTTGTTTGCATCTTAGCAATTTCAGGATAAGTAACGGCAAGACGACAACCACGATGTCCCATCATTGGATTAAATTCGTGTAAATCAGCACATTTTTGTTTTAACATTTCTACACTGACATTCATATCTTTAGCTAAAGCTTTAATATCTTCTTCTTCAGTTGGTAAAAATTCATGTAAAGGTGGGTCTAAATAACGAACTGTCATTGGTAGACCTTTTAATTCTTCATACATTGCTTTAAAGTCACCTTTTTGGAAAGGTATTAATTCACTTAAAGCTTCTTCCCTAGCTTCTTTAGTATCAGATAAAATCATTTTTCTAATTTTAGGAATACGTTCTTCATCAAAGAACATATGTTCTGTACGGCATAGACCTATACCTTCAGCTCCTAAATTAACTGCATTTTTAGTATCTCTTGGATTATCAGCATTGGTTCTAACTTTTAGAGTTCTAAATTCATCAGCCCATTCCATAATTCTTCCAAAGTTACCTGTAACTGATGTTTCAACGGTTTTAATATCACCTTCATAAATATTTCCAGTACTTCCATCTAAGGAGATATAATCGCCTTCTTTAAATGTTACGCCACCTAGACTAAATTCTTTAGCTTCTTCATTAATTTTAATGTCACCACAACCAGATACACAGCAAGTACCCATACCACGAGCAACAACAGCAGCATGAGAAGTCATTCCACCACGAACCGTTAAAATACCTTCACTAGCAGCCATACCTTCAATATCTTCTGGTGTAGTTTCTAGACGTACTAGAATAACTCGACCATCTTTACTTTTTTCTTTAGCATCTTCCGCACTAAAGACAATGCGACCAGCAGCAGCTCCAGGACTTGCTGGAAGACCAGTTCCCACTACTTTACCATTTTTAAGGGCATCTTTATCAAAAGTTGGATGTAATAATTGATCTAATGATTTAGCTTCAATTCTTAATACGGCTTCTTTTTTATCAATAACTCCTTCGTCAACTAAGTCACAAGCTATATTAATTGCTGCTTCCGCAGTTCTTTTACCATTTCTAGTTTGTAAGAAATATAATTTACCTTCTTCAATTGTAAATTCCATATCTTGCATATCTTTATAATGGTCTTCTAACTTTTCAGCAATTTGCATAAATTCTTCATATACTTGTGGTAAATCTTCTTTTAATTTAGTTATAGGTTGAGGAGTACGAATACCTGCTACTACATCTTCACCTTGAGCATTAATTAAATATTCACCATAAATACCTTTTTCACCAGTAGATGGGTTACGAGTAAATGCTACACCAGTACCTGAAGTGTTACCCATATTACCAAAGACCATAGCTTGAACATTAACAGCAGTTCCCCAATCACTTGGAATATCATTCATTCTACGGTAAACAATTGCTCTTGGATTATCCCATGAACGGAATACCGCTTTTACTGCACCCATTAATTGTACTTTAGCGTCTTGTGGAAAATCTTCCCCATTCATAGCGTCTTTATAGACACTCTTAAAACGTTTTACTAATTCTTTTAAATCTTCAACATCAAGTTCAGTGTCATAAGTAACACCCTTTGCTTCTTTTACTTCATCAATAATTTTTTCAAAGTATGATTTAGGTACTTCCATAACTACATCAGAATACATTTGAATAAAACGACGATAAGAATCATAAGCAAATCTTGGATTATTAGTTTTTTTAGCAAAACCTTCTACAGCTTCATCATTTAAACCTAAATTTAAAATAGTATCCATCATTCCTGGCATACTTGCTCTAGCACCAGATCTAACTGACACTAATAAAGGATCATCATTATCGCCAAATTTTTTTCCTTGTAATTCTTCTAATTTACTTAAAGCCTCATAAATTTGACTTTCAATTTCTTCACTAATACTTTGATTATTATTGTAATAATCAGTACAAGCTTCGGTTGAAATTGTAAAACCTTGAGGTATAGGTAATCCTAAATTAGTCATTTCAGCTAAATTAGCACCTTTACCTCCTAAAATATTTCTCATATCTTTATTGCCTTCTTTAAAGGCATATACATATTTCATTAAATATTAACTCCTTCCGTAATTAAAATTATAAAAAGAAAATGATACTTAATCAAGTAAAAGTGTCAATACTAGGCATAATTTTACTAAAAAAGTTCATTTTACTCTACTTCACTTGTAATGTTATCTAAAATATAATTTCCGGTATCTTTTTCATATTTTAAATTAATTGTTAATTCTTGATCTTGATATTCACTACTCTCATCTTCATAATCTTTTAAAATAATTAATGTAAGAATATCATCTTTTAATGTAGCACTTTCTAAAGTTATATCTGGTATTAAACAACTTCCCCCAGCATTTATACGATAATAAGCATATCCTTTATTTTTACTATCATAATGATACATTCCCCCAAAAGTTTTAATATCTTCTTTTTGATATTTATAATCTTTACCAAATAGTTCTTGATACTTATTTAAAATAATATTTTCAGGAATAATTGAAGTACTCTCATATTTTAACTTATCTAAATCATTAGTAAAATCATCTATCATCATACTTGAACAGTAATAAGAATCATCAATTGTTAAACTATTTAATTGATCACATGATATGCTTTCATAATAAGCAGTAGGTATTTCATTTAAAACCATTTTAAGTCTAGTTTCATTATCATCATTTAATAATACTTCATCTACACATTCTTCTTGAAGATATTTATACATATTAAAATATTTTACTACTAGATTATCATTTAAATTAAGATTTTTAATCTTAATTTCTTCTTTTTCTTCTTCATTTTCATCAATATTAGTTATAGGTTCACTCTTTTGTAAATTTATAATTTTTTTATCAATTAAAATAAAAGTCCCTAATCCTATTATTATGACAATCAAGATACTAATAATTATTCCACTAACCTTATTCATTTAAACATCCCTTCTTTCTCTATAAATTAATAATAGCAATCTAAATATGATTAATCTAGTTCTAATAAAAAGAGTGATGTAAATTGTGTAAATAAAAAAGATATGCTTTTACATATCTCATTTACCATTTACTTGATTCATTACTTCAGCAGCAAAGTCTTCATTTCTTTTTTCCATTCCTTCACCAACTTCATAACGAATAGCATATTTTAGTTCACTATTATTATTTTTTAAGAAACTTTTAATAGTTAAACCGTTATCTTTAACAAAAACTTGTTCATTTAAACATATTTCTTTATAAAATTTATTAATCCGTCCTTCAACCATTTTTTCAGCTATATCAGCAGGTTTTCCTTCATTCATTGCTAATTCTTTTTGAACAGCACGTTCTTTTTCTAAAACATCTGTTGGAACATCACTTATAAAAGTATATGTTGGACGCATTGCTGCTTGTTGCATAGCAACATCTTTGGCAGCTTCAGCATTATCTCCAGTAATTACAACTAAAGATGCAATTTTACCACCCATATGAATATAGCTTCCAAATGTTTCATTATCTTCTTTATTTACAATTGCAAAACGACGGAAAGAAAGTTTTTCACCAATCTTAGCAATTTTAGCTACTAATAAATCCTTAATAGTTACTCCACTTTCGGTTGTTAATTCACTTGCTTCTTCTATAGTTTTGGCATCACTTTTTAATAAAGTCTTGCCAATTTCATCAATCATGCTCTTAAATTCTTCATTTTTACTAACAAAATCCGTTTCACTATTAACTTCTAAAATAACCGCTTTATTACCTTCAACATAAATATTAGCTAAACCTTCAGCTGCAATACGACTTTCTTTTTTAGTAGCTTTAGAAATACCTTTTTCTCTTAAGTAATCTAAAGCAGCATTCATATCACCATTAGTTTCAGCTAAAGCTTTTTTACAATCCATCATTCCAGCTCCGCTTGTTTCACGAAGCTCTTTTACCATACTAGCAGTAACTTCCATAATTTCCCTCTTTTCTATTTTTCTTCTTCAGTCGTTTTTTTAGGTTTACGACCTCTTTTTACTTTTTCAGTAGTTTCTTCTACTACAACTTCATTTTTGACAGTTTCTTTTTCTTCTTTTATTTCTTCTTTTTCTTCTTTAACATTTTTAATTTCGCCCTCGCTTACAGGTTCCATATCAGTAACATAATCAACAAGTTCTAAATTATTAGCTTCACAAATAGCATTTGTAATAACACCTAAACAAATTTTAATAGAACGAATAGCATCATCATTACCTGGAATTATGTAATCAACATCATCAGGATTACAATTAGTATCAATTAAACCAAATACAGGAATATTTAATTTTCTAGCTTCTCTAATTGCATTAATTTCTTTTTTAGAATCAACAATAATTAAAGCTTGAGGTAATTTTACCATTTCTCTAATTCCACCAAGTAAACGATTTAATTTGTCATATTCTTTTTTAAGTCCAATAACTTCTTTTTTAGGTAAAACATTAAATACACCATTTTTTTCCATCTTTTCAATTTCTTCAAGACGACTAACTCTTTTTCTGATGGTTCTAAAATTAGTTAAAGTTCCACCTAACCAACGTTCATTAACATAGTAAGAATTACTTCTTAATGCTTCTTCTTTAACAACTTCTCCAGCTTGTTTTTTAGTTCCGACAAATAGGAAAGTACCTCCATTTGTGGCAATATCTTTTAAAGCATTATAAGATTTTTCAATCTCTTCCATTGTTTTGTCAAGATCGATAATATAAATATCATCTCTTGCTCCAAAAATATATGGTTTCATTTTAGGATTCCATCTTTTAGTTTGATGACCAAAATGAACACCTGCTTCTAATAAATTATTCTTAGAAACTACGGCCATAATAAACTCATCTTCCTTTCGTTATTCTTCTGCCTAGATCTACTCACCTTTTTCACTCGATGCCACGAGCACTCGAAAAAGATAATCCCTAGTGCATGTTTATTTGCTTTATAAGCCAATGGTATTGTATCAAATTTTATGAAGACTTACAAGAAAAAATACACATAAAAAAAGAATTTGTAATCTACTAACAAAATCTTTTATCCTTCATAAACGCTTACTTTCTTTTTATCTTTACCTAAACGTTCAAATTTAACTTTACCAGTTATTTTAGCAAATAATGTATGATCTTTTCCCATACCTACATTAGTACCAGGGTATATTTTAGTACCTCTTTGACGATATAAAATACTACCTGCACTAACAAGTTGACCATCACCAACTTTAGCACCTAATCTTCTACCTTCACTATCTCGACCATTTTGAGTAGATGTTTGGGCTTTTTTATGTGCAAATAATTGGATGTTTAACTTCATTAAATTATTCATTTTTCTTCATCCTCTCTAACTCTAATATTTTTAGGATAATCATCACTTAATTCTTTTAATAAATCAATCATATTGTCAATTAATAAATTAATAATTTTATCCGTTTTTAAAATTTTAACTAAAACATCTTCTTCAATTGTATATTTTAAAGCTTTTTTATCATATTTTAAGATGGCATCTACAGTAGTTGTTAAAATAGCTGATGCCCCAGCACATACAATATCTTTACCTAAATCCTCATATAAAGCATGACCAGTAAAAAGAATTTGTTTTACTTCTTTGTTTTCTTTTTTAATCTTAACTGTAATCATTATTTCACAATCTTTTTAACTACTAATTTAGTATAAGGTTGACGATGTCCTTGTTTTTTACGATATTTTTTCTTAGGATGATATTTAAAAACAATAATTTTCTTTTGTTTACCTTGTTTTTCAACCTTACATACCACTTTAGCGCCTTTAACAATTGGGTCTCCGGCAACGCCATCAACAAATAATACTTCGTCAAAAGTAACTTCACTGTCAACTGGAGCATCTATTTTTTCAACATAAATAGTATCTCCTTCATTAACGTAATATTGTTTCCCACCTGTTACAAAAATAGCTTTCATTTCTTACCTCCTTTATACTTTAATTAAGACGCGCCTTGAAGGTATCAATTAAATGATTTTTAACCTTTTTCGTGCGGTTTTATAAAAGCTTTGCTTCTTTTTCATAAAACAACTAAATTCTACCAAAGATTCGTCTTAATGTCAAACAAAATGCTACTATATTCTATTATTTTAACGATTATATATTGCCTCAATAAAATTATCTATAGTATTATTCATAAAATAATCTTTTATATATCTTTGTTCAATATGATACATTGCCATAAAATCTAATATTTCATATTTTTTATTTTCATCAATAATATCTAATTCATGAAATTCATCTAAGACTTCTTCCGGATATTCATCTTGTAATAATCTAATTGCTAAGATGAGGGTATGTACTAATTCTTTTCTTAAAGTTAATTTTTCATTAATAAAATCATACCATTCATTCCACGCTGCGGGTTCAAAATAGAGTTTGCCATAAATTGCATATAAAGTTCTTTCACAATTTAATAATTCAAGATACATTCTATTTAACTCGTTATTACAGTACTTAATTTTACTTAAATTTTTTAATAATTCTCCTAAATAATTTACAACATTAGCCCGATAGATAACTTCTTCTTTCATTCCTACATAAGGATATTTTAAATCATATTCTTCACCGAATTCTAATTCTAAAATATTCTTATAATAATTTGATATTAAATAAGATGCTTCTTCATTAGAATCACTAATGTTAATTAATGCTTTATTAATTTCAATAATTATATTATTTATATTTTCAATTGCTATTTCAATTTCTTCTACCATATCATCACCTATTTAATTGTAATTTAATTATTTCATTTAGTCTTTCTTCAACTATTTTTCCATCATAATGATAATCAATAATAGTTTTAATTACTGGTATTTTATATTCATCTTTAAGATTACTTTCAAAAACACTACATAATATTACATCAGGATTTTTACTAACTCCTAAATAATAAAAATTATTAGTAAGAGCCTTTAATAAATTTCTTTTATTTACATTATTTTCTAAATCTTTATGACACTCTAATTGTTTATTATTTGGAACATATAACTTACAAATAGCCATTAAATTATTTTTTTCACAAAGAAGTAATCTTGCTAACATAACATTAATTTCAATACTATAATATTCTTTTTGTTTTAAATTGTAGACTAATCTTTCAATTTCATCTAAAGCTTTTATATTAAGATTAAAAATATTATCAATTCCTCTAAAAGGATACATCGAATAAACTTTATCATAAGAAGCATTAATAATAATATTTTTTAAATTAATAGTCGAATTTAAAATAATATTAAATATTTCATCATCATATAATTTTTCCGTTTCATCTTTTAAAACATCTACGGTTTCACTTAGTAGAGTATCAAATTCCAATAAATAAGCCTTTAAATCAAACATACTGACCCTTCCTTTAAGTGATTATTTTAATCATATTTTAATTGAATGTAAAGAATTATTGTTTAAAAATTTGTTTTAATAGACCTTTTTCATGGATATACCGATTATGATATTTAAAAAAATGGAGTGTATTCTTTTTTAATAAATGAATATTAAGATTTTGATTACTTTCAATTTTATGATAAGGAAATGAATGTAAATATCTTTCTAAATAAAATTTATGAATTAAATATTTTTGATTTTTAAGGGTAATTATAATAGTAAAGATTAAAAAGGAACAGATTAAATAATTTTTATTAGGACTTATAATATTGTAAATAATAAATATTATTAAAGATATAATACTAAGATAATTACTATATTTTAAAGAATATTCATATGGTAAAAATTTATCTAATATTAAATTAATGATTTTATTTCCATCTAAAGGAATTATTGGTATGATATTAAAAAGCATAATCATTAAATTATAATATTTAAATAATTTATCATGAATAAATAAACTTAATAATAATTGCATTAAAATACCAGAAGATGCAATAAGAAGTTCTTTATTGATTGAGGAATTAATTGGTTTATCTATTTTGGTAATTCCTCCAAAAGGATAGAGAGTTATAGATATAATTTGATATTTAAAAAGTTTAATTGTTAGAATATGTCCTAATTCATGAATGATTACAATTATAAAAATAAAACAACTATTTTTAAAATATCCACATAAAAAGGCCAAAAAAAAGTAAAAGTATGTAAAATAATTAATTTGCCATTTGGTTATAATATTCTTCATAGCTTACTTTATTACCATCTTTATAAAAAACATTATAGTAAAAATCATCATTACTATTAGCTAGAATAAATCCTTTTTCAACATAATCATATAGCTTAACACTTGAATCAGTAATATTTCCATACCAAATATCATAACCATCAATTCCTTGAATAATTGCGGTCTTACCATAGCCTTCTTTTTCGTCTAAAAAAACTACTATGCCACTAGTAATAACACTTATAGGAGTATTTTTATTAGTCATGATTTTATAACCATCATTATATTCTTCTATTTCATTTAAAGAAACATTATTACTAGCTAGAATGGTATCTTCATTATTAGTTACACTAGGAAATAAGGAACCAAATAACTTGTGATAACCCTCATTAATTTTAGCAAAAGTTAAATTATCTTCAAAAAGATATTTTTTAAATTTATTTAAATTTTCTTTATCTAAATGAATATAAATACAACTTATTAAAATTAAAATTATGCTTAATAAAATTTTGGAAAAGATTCTACTAATTTTTTTATCATCTTTAATATGATCTTTATTTAATTTCTGTAATCTTTGTTGATGTCTTTTTTTTACTAACTCTATTTCATCCATATCATCACCTACAAAAGCATATGATAAAAATTTTATTTTATGATTAAAGTTTTTTTATGAAAGATAAATAAAATTGTAGAAATAATAATATTGATAAGATAAGTCCAGATAAACTCATTTACTGGTAAAATTATGCTATTTATTAAACTATAAAATAATAAACCGATTGTTAAATTAAGAATATTTCTAAATAAATATAAAAATAAATTATGTTTTACTTTATATTCTTTATTTAATAAATATAAAACTGTAAAAAAGATAGTATTTAAAAAATAAGTATCATAAATTAAAAAATCAAAGGTTAAGGCAAAGCATAAAATAAAGGGATAAGATTCTTCTTCATTAAAAAAGACAAATGGTAGAAAAGCAATTATTTTATTCATAGTTATCATTCTTTCTAATACTTACATAATTTAAATTATTATAATCAACACTTGGTTCAACTAAAATTTCATAACTTAAATTTTCTTTAGTTTCATGAATTTCTTTTACTTTACCAATTAATAAACCCGTTTGTAGTAAACTGTAATTTGATGTTGTTATATCACTGCCAATATTTATATTATCATTTCTAGTGATATTTTTAATAACTAGTTTGCCATTATCACTTTCAAGTAAGCCATCTACATCCCCTATATGAACGGCAATATGAGTATTTTTATTAGGAAGTAAATCTACTATGGAAGTATGTTTATTTACTTTACTAATAATACCAATTAAACCAAGTTCATTAATTACTAAGTCACCAACATTAATATTATCTTCACTTCCTTTAATAATGGTAATTTTTTCAAAAAATTCTAAAGGATCATGAATAATTACTTTACTAATAATGTTTTCATTAACTGTTGTTTTATACTCTAATAATTCATCATATTCTTTTTTTAATTTTTGATAATTTTCTTCATCATTACATATTTTGGTTTCTAAATTAAAATCATTTTTAAATAATAAAGCTAAAACAGGATCTTTTAAAAAATAAATCATTAAAAAGATAAATAAAATAAAAAGAATAATTACTTTTTTATTCATGAACTACTCCTCCTTTAATATAATCATAAAAACTAAAATAACGATCTCTACCTATTATTAAATGATCAATTAATCTAATATTAAGTAAATTACCAGCATCTTTGATTTGATCAGTTACTAAATAATCTTCTTTACTAGGTGTAGGATTTCCGCTTGGATGATTATGAAGGACAATTAATCTAGTGGCATTATAAAGCATGGCTTCTTTAAAAATGATTTTAGGTTCAATTAGACTTTGATTAGATACGCCGACAAATAAAATTTTACTTGCTAAAACGATATTTTGATTATTTAAAAAGATGGCCATAAATTTTTCTTGAACTTCATTTTCTAATTCATCTTTATAGGCATTGTAAACATCTTTGGTTTCTCTTATTTTAAGAGTTTTAAAGTCATTTTCTTTATTAAATCTTTTACCTAATTCTAAAGCGGCTAAGATTGTAACGGCTTTGACTTGCCCTACTCCTTTGATACTGGCTAATTTAGATATTCGACTATTTTGTAAGCCATTTAAACTATTCATTTCTTTTAATATTTCTAAAGCAAGTTCTTTAACATTTAATTCTTTGGTGCCCGTTCTAAGTAAGATTGCTAATAATTCAGCATCACTTAAAGAAGCAAAGCCATATTTTATAGCTTTTTCTCTTGGTTGTTCATCTAATGGTAGATCTTTCATTTACTTCATCCTCTCTAAAATACTTTTTAATAATTCTTCATTTAATTTTTTTAAAACTTCTAAATCATTAGTTTTATTAATTAATAATTCATACTCATCAATTGTTTCTTTAGATTCTTCATTTAAATCTATTTCTTTTAAATAATAATCTAATTGTTCATTTTTTAATAAATTAGCTAATTTATCTTGGGATTCTTTAGAACTTGCTATCGCTCCAATGACTTGATAATTTTCATTGTTAGAAATAATAATTGCTCCCTTAGCATCCTGAGCTTTTTTTAAAGCATTATCATAGTTTTTAAAAATGCCTAACTGATAAATAGCCACTCGATAGGTTTTAGCTTTAAAATTAAACTTATGTAAAGTTACTAAAGCCATTGTTCCACCTAAAAAAAGGGCGAATAAAATAATTAATAATTTCTTTTTCATAATATCACAGTAATGTTATAACACATTTGTTTTAAAGAATTTGTCGAATTAAAGATTATTATTCGTAATTATATAAATTTTATTTTTTTTATAAAAAGCATAGAAGACTTCATCAATTGTTAAATGCCTTAAAGCTAATTTTTCTTCTAACCAAGATGAATCATGTTTTAAATATTCTAAAGTTTTTTTATTAATCTCGCCATCCAATATTAAAGGCATTGGATAGGTTGTTTTAGTATGAAAAAAATTATATTTAAAAATTGATAATTTACCATT
>CANRMU010000021.1 GCA_947631895.1 uncultured Bacilli bacterium
TAGCAACTCAAGCTCGAATTTTTGATTTTCAATTACATGTCTTTATTTCGGCTGATACAAAAGATGAATTAAATAGTAAAAAAATGCAAGTTAGAAATTATTTAGATGCTTTAGGCATGCGAGGAATTTCTTTAATGTTTGAACAAGAAAAAGTAATTAAATCAATGTTACCAATTTTCCCTAAACAAGATATTGAAGAACGTGTAGGAGCACCTATTCCATCAGTTACTATTGCAGCTATGTATCCATTTATTTTTGATAGTATTAAAGACCCAGGAAATAGTACTTTATTTGGTGTTGATTTTTCAGGAGGAGTTGTCCTATTTAATCAGTTTTTATATCAAATAAAAAAAGAACATAACCGTAATAATGCTAATATGATTATTTTAGGTACTACTGGTTCAGGTAAATCAACCGCGGCTAAATTATTACTTAGAAGTCACATTAGAAATGAATATAAAATTGTCTGTGTCGATCCTGAAGGAGAATTAAAAGACATGGCTACTAATATGGGAGGAGACTTCTTAGACCTTGGTAAAGGCGGCGATTTTGGAATGGTCAATCCTTTAGAAATCGTTATTGATGCTGATGAAGAAGAAATAAATCAAGGTTTAGGCTATACTGTTTTAACTAGAACTTTACAACAATTAAAAGCATTTATGAAATATTATGCACCTGATATTGAAGAAGATGTCCTAACCATGTTTACAGAAGTTGTAACCGATACTTATAAACGTTATAAAATTGATTATGATACCGATTATACGAAATTTACAAGTGGTGATTATCCAACTTTTGATGATGTGTATGCTACAATTAAAGGAAGATTATTATCCATGACTGAGCGGACTCATGAACGGGATGTTATGGAAAGACTTGAACTTAAAGTTAGACCTTTAGTTAAAGAATTACGTTATTATTTTACAGGTCATACTACTTTAGATATTAATAGTGATTTTATTGTATTTAATATTAAAGAATTAATGAATGCGGATGAAAATGTAAGAAATGCTTTATTCTTTAATGTTTTAAAATATGCGTGGGGCTTATGTTTAGACCCTACAGTTAATACAGTTATGTATGTTGATGAAGCCCATGTTCTTTTATCAACTAAAAATGAATTAGGAGCTGAATTCTTAGCCCAAATTCAAAGACGAAGCAGAAAGTATAACACGGGTACAATCATTGTTACCCAACAACCAACTGACTTTGCAGCTCCAAGTGTAATTACTCATGGTAAAGCTATTTTTGATAATGCTGCTTATTATTTAATAATGGGCTTAAGAAAACAAGCTATTGATGATTTATCAAAATTAATTGATTTAAATGAAAGTGAAAAAGAAAGTATTAAATACTATAATCAAGGTGAAGCATTATTTGTCTGTGGTAATAGAAGAATGAGAATTAATGTTATTGTTACCCAAGATGAATTAGATTCCTTTGGTTCTGGTGGCGGATTATAGTTTGACATTATAATTTTTATACGTTAAAATACATTTATAAAGCGATGAAAAAAGAAAAGTAAAAAGATTTTATTTTAAAGAGACTTTGTGGTTGGTGTAAACAAAGAATAAGGCTTTTGAAAAGAAGCTTTTGGAGCTAATTGTTATCTTCACATTACGAAGAATAAAGAAAAAAATAAGGTGGTACCACGAGTTAATTCGTCCTTTGGCATCACCTTTTTATTATTTTAAGGAGGATTTATGAATAAGGAATTAGTAGAAAGATTATTACCGGGATTAACTCATGATATTTCATATTATGAAGAATTATATCCCAAAAGAAATTTAGAAGATGGAGCTATTGTAACAAGATATGCTCCAAGTCCAACTGGTTTTGTTCACTTAGGCAATTTATTTATGCTTTCCATAGCAAGGAAAATGGCTAGACAAACTAATGGAATTATTTATATGCGAATTGAAGATACTGACCAAGAAAGATTAGTAGAAAATGGCATTAATAAAATTATTGAAGCTGTAAGAGAATTTGGATTTACTTTTGATGAAGGTCCAATAAGTGAAGATGAAGAAGTAGGTAGTTATGGACCATATATTCAAAGTAAAAGAAAAGAAATATATCAAACTTATGCTAAAGATTTATTACTTAAAGGTCTTGCTTATCCTGATTTTACCACTAAAGAAGAGTTAGACATGATAAGAAGTGAACAAGAAAAAAGTAAAAGAAGGATAGGTTATTATGGTAAATGGGCGAGAAGTAGATTTTTGTCTGAAGAAGAAATTATTAAAAAATTAGATGAAGGAAAACCATATATTATTCGATTAAGAAATAATGGTGATTTTAATAATAAAATTGTGGTTATGGATGCAATAAGAGGAAAATTAGAATTACCAGAAGATGATATTGACCAAGTTTTAATTAAAAATGATGGTCTTCCAACATATCATTTTGCCCATGTAATAGATGACCATTTAATGCATACAACTCATGTTATAAGAGGCGATGAATGGTTAAGCAGTCTTCCTATTCATGTTAATTTATTTAAGATATTAGGCTTTGAATTACCTGTTTATGCACATTTTTCCCCATTAAATAAAAAAGATGGTGATACAATTAGAAAATTATCTAAAAGAAAAGACCCTGAACTTGCGGTAAGTTATTATCATGAAATGGGTATTCCTAGTGAAGCTTTAATGCTTTATTTAGCAACAGTTACTAATTCTAATTTTGAAGAATGGTATTTAGCTCATGAAAATGAAGATATTGATAACTTTACCATGAGTTTTAATAAAGTTGGAATATCTGGAACCATTTTTGATATGGAAAAATTATTAAGTATTTCTAAAAATATTTTAAGTAAAATTACCGCTTTAGAAATGTATGATAAAACTTTAGAATGGGCTAGAAAATACGATGAAGATTTTGCGCGTATTTTAGAAAATAATCAAGATTTAGCAGTTAAAACTTTTAATATTGAAAGAAATTCAATTAAGCCTCGTAAAGATTTTGCCATGTTTAGTGAAGTAAAACAAGGAATTTATTATATGTTTGAAGAATTATTTAAAAATGAAAACTATGAATGGCAAAAAATAAATGAGATAGATGAAATTAAAAATATTTTAGATGTTTATTTAAATAAATATTATGATTCAAATGATAATGAAGAAGAATGGTTTAATAAAATGAAAGATATGTGTGATGAATTAGGATATGCTAGTAATATGAAAGAATATAAACAAAACCCCGAGAAATTTAAAGGTAATGTTGCTGATGTATCAACAGTAATAAGAGTTGCCTTAACAACTAAATCAAAAACTCCTAATTTATATGATATTATGCAAATTCTAGGATTAGAAACAATTAAAAAACGTTTTGCTTTAGTATGAATAAAGAATTAATTTCTAAAAAGCTTGAAGAATTAAATAAATCTTCTTTTAGATCTAGTTTTCATTTAAAAGAAAAGGATAAAGTTTATTTAAAAGAAAAAGGTTTTAAAACAATTCTAAGTCATGCTAGAGATTTTGTATCTCTTCGTCTAGCGCCCCAAAATCCTTTAAATGATGGGCATCAAACCCCAATGAGAGGACATCCAGTTTTTATTGCCCAGCATGCTACAGCAACATGTTGTAGAAGTTGTTTATTTAAATGGTATCATATATCTAAAAATAAAGAATTAACTAATAATGAACAAAATTATATAGTTAGTATAATTATGGCTTGGTTAATAGAAGAAATGAAGTAGTGGTTTATTATAATTAATTAAGAACTTTAATTCGACAAAGTTCTTAATTTTTTTGTTGTATAGTAGAAAACATCTTTTTTAAAGATTGAAAGGAGAAAGTTATGAAAAGTATTATTATACTTGGTGTTCCTAGGTCAGGAAAATCTACTTTAGCTAAAATGCTTAAAGAAAAATATCCTATGTATAATATTATCCAAGAAGATATTATTAATGAATCACTTCGAAGAATAATTTCAGCACATGGTAAAAAAGTAGGATGGGGAGCTGCTTTAGAAGCAACTAAAACTCTTGAAGGTAAAGTAGGATATTTCTTAGATGCAGCTTTATCATTTGAACCGGAATCTAGTTTTATTTTAGATACTTCTACTACTAAACCTAGAGTATGTCGACAATTTCAAAAACAAGGAGTTATTGTAATTGTAATGGGTTATCCTAATGAAACTAAAGAAAGTATTTTAGAAAGAATTAGAAAGTATGAAAATGAAAAAGATTGGACAATTGTTAATTCTAATTTATTAATGATGAGATTTGTTGATGCATGGTTAGAAGATAGTAAAATACTTGAACAAGAAGCAAAAAAATACGATTTGAAATTTGTTGATACCGGAAAAAATCGTGATAAAGTTTTATTTGAAACTATGCTATGGTTAGATGAACAATTGCAAGAACAGACTAATGGAAATTAATCTGTTCTTTTGATAATAAAAAAATTTATGGAAGTTTAGATAAAACTAAATCCATAAATTCTTTTTTAATTTCTTCTAATTCTTCATTAGTTTTGGCTTCAAATCTTACAGTAATATTTGGACCAGTATTACTAACTCTAATTAAACCCCAACCATTATGAACATTAAATCTTATTCCATCAATTTCAGTATATTCTAAATTTTTAGCAATTACCTCTTGTTTTACTTTTTCTACAACCTTAAATTTTTCTTCATTACTACAAGGTATTTTTATTTCTGGTGTTGAATAATATTTAGGAATATCAGCTAATATTTCTGATAAAGTTTGATTAGTTTTAGATAATATTTCTAAAATTCTTAAACCATCATAAATCCCACTACAAATTTCATATCCGCGATCATTAAAGAAAATATGACCAGATAATTCCCCACCAAGTAAAATATTTTTTTCTTTCGTGGCACTTTCGGTAAAACTAGTTCCCGTTCGATTCATATAAATCTTACCACCTAATTTTTCAACTTCATCTATTAAAGCTTTAGAACATTTTACATCACATAAAATAGTTTTATTTTGAAACTCATTTATTAAAGCTTTAACGGCAACAATCATAATTTTATCAGCCATAATAAAATTACCTAATTCATCAATCATACCAAGACGATCACCATCACCATCATAAGCGATTCCACAATCAGCATGAACTTCTAAAACTTTTTTCTTTAACATTTCCATATTCTCTTCAACAGCAGGATCGGGATGATGATTAGGAAAAGTTCCATCATTTTCATCACAAATATAAGTTACATCAAGATTAGGAAATAATTTCATGGCATCTTTTACTATTGTAGTTGTAACCCCATTTCCAGGATCAATTACCACTTTTAACTTTTTACTTCCCATAAAAACATTATCTTTTAAATATTTTAAGTATTCATCTTTAATATTTCTTTCTTCATAAAGACCATGTCCTTTTAAAAACACACCAGCATAAGTATAATCTTTAAAATTAACAATCATATCTCCTCTGGCATTAGCAAGAGAATCAAAAGAAAATTTAAATCCATTATCATCTTTAGGATTATGACTGGCAGTAACCATCATTCCATAAGTATTTTCCACATGTCTTGTTAAATAGTGCATAGGTGTTGTAATCATCCCATAATTAATAACATTAATTCCAGAATCTAATAAACCTTTAATTAAAGAATTAGTTAAACTTGGACTAGATAGACGATTGTCATAACCAACAACACATTTTTTCTTATCGTAAAATTCCTGTAAAAAAGAACCATAACTTAATCCAATAGTATAAGCTCCTTCTTCATTTATTTCACTAGGATAAATTCCTCTAATATCATAAGCTTTAAAAATACTTTCTTTCATTTTTTTGCCCCTTTTCTATAATAATATAATATCATAAAGTAAATTAAATTTAAAAATTAAAAAACATAGATTGACACTTTTAGAAAAAAAAGATAAGATTATAATAGAAAAGGATAGTGAAATAGATGGAAAATAAAGAACAAGATATTCAAGATATTGATGAAGAAACTCTAAAAAAAATCCAAGAAAGAAAATTAAAAAATGTTATTGTTAAAACAATTAGAAGAAATAAAATTCAAGATTTTTGGATTAGAACAGCAATTGCTGCAATTGCAGCAATGTATGCGGCTAATACATATGCTGAACTAGGTAAAGTAGCTGATTATTTTGATCGTAAAAAAGCTATGAAAAGTGTTATTGAAGAAGATTTAAAAATTTTACATAATAAAAATAATCGTTATCATGGTATACCAGATGCTCAAGGCTATCCAAGAGCATGGGGATATAATCATATGAAAATTGCTGATAGAATTAATGATTATTATGCCGAAAGTCAAGCTTTGGGAGATATTCATTTAGCAGATATTGCTGATTTAATTGAGTATGATGAAAATGACCAAAATATTGATAAAGTATTTTGGAATTTAGATCGTAAATATGTTGGTAATGCAACAACTTTTCAGGAATATTATGAAAGCTTAGGCTTTAAAAGTGAAGAAGAATATTATCAAGCAATGGTTGACTTAAATTATGAAAAAAAATTAGAAGAACAAGAAGGGGTTGGAGGTCCAAAATTATGAATGATGAAATAACTATATTAACAATAGATGATAAAGATTATGTTGTATTAGAAAAAATTAATAAAGAATTTCATGAATATTTAATTTTATTTGAAGAAAATAATCCTCAAAACATATTATTAGTAGAGTATTATAAAAATGCTAGTCAAATAGAAGAAATAGAAGATAGAGATTTAAAAGTAATGTTATTAGAAGAATTTTTTAAAAGACATCCTGATTTAAAACAAACTATTTAAAAGCCTAATTTTAGGTTTTTTCTTTTGGTTGTTTGACTATTTTTATTTCTTAGCATATAATGTAAGAGTTCATGAAAGGATTGATTATATTGAAGAGCATTTTTAAGATATTAAAAAAATTTACAATTCCAATAATTATAACAATTTGCCTATTAGTTTTACAGGCAGAGTTAGATTTAAGTTTGCCTGATTATACTGCAAATATTATCAATATTGGTATTCAAGAAAAAGGTATAGAATATGCCTATCCAAATGTTGTTAGAAAGAGTATTTTAGATAAAGTATTAGAAATATCTGATGATAAAGAATTTATTAAAGAACAGTATAATTTAGATAATGATAAATATTATATTAAAGATTTAAAAAATGAAGATAAAGAATTATTAGAAGATAAAATAATTAAAGATTTTATGTTTATTATGATGATTGATTCTAATAATGAACAAATTAGAAATTCTTTAAATATTAATACTGATTTAAATACTTTTTATAGTATGTTACCTGTTGAAAAGAAAATAGCAATGAAAAATAATATGCTAGAAAGTGTTAGTAATTTAGATGATACAATGATTAAACAGATGGCTGTTGAATCAGTTAAACAAGAATATCAAAATAATGGTTTTAATCTTGATAAATTACAAATAGATTATATTATTTCTAATGGCCTTAAAATGATATGTTTAGCTTTATTATTAATGGTATGTGCAATATCAGTTGGCTTTTTAGCTAGTAGAATAGCTACTAAATTTAGTTATTTATTAAGAAAAAAAGTTGTTAGTAAAATTATGAGTTTTTCATCTAAAGAATTTAATTTATTTTCTCTTGCAAGTTTAATTACTCGTTCTACTAATGATGTTCAACAAATTCAAATGATTATCTTTATGTTTTTAAGAATTATAGTATTTGCGCCTATTATGGGATTTGGAGCTTTATTTAAAGTATTGGGTAATCAAATGAATTGGGTTTTAGCTTTAGCAGTAGGTTTAATTTTATTAATTGTTTTATTCTTATTTATTTTTGCAATGCCTAAATTTAAATTAATTCAAAAATTAGTTGATAAGTTAAATTTAGTAACAAGAGAAAGATTAACTGGTATTCCAGTAATAAGAGCTTTTGGAACTGTTAAAGTTGAAGAAAAAAGGTTTTCAGATGTTAATAATGATTTAGCTAAAACCATTCAATTTTGTGATCGAGTAATGGGTATTATGATGCCTACTATGATGTTTATTATGAATGGGGTATCAATTTTAATTATTTGGGTTGGAGCATCACAAATTGATGCCGGAACAGTTCAAATTGGAACTCTTATGGCTTTTATTACGTATTCAATTCAAGTTATAATGTCATTTTTGATGATTAGTATGGTATCAATTATGTTCCCAAGATCATTAATTAGTTTTAAAAGAGTAGCTGAAGTTTTAAATAAAGAAAATTCTATTTTAGAAAATGAAAATCCTGAAGATTTTAAAAATAATGATGGAACAGTAGAATTTAAAAATGTTAGTTTTTCATATCCAGATGCTGATGGGGAAGTATTAAGTGATATTTCCTTTAAAGCTAAAAAAGGAACTACTACGGCTATTATTGGTTCAACTGGTTCGGGAAAAAGTACTTTAATTAATTTAATTCCAAGATTTTTTGATGTAACTAAAGGAAGTATTTTAGTTGATGGTACTGATATTAAAAATGTGGATATTCATGCTTTAAGAGATAGGATAGGTTATGTTCCTCAAAAAGGTAATTTGTTTTTTGGAACAATTAAAAGTAATGTTTTATTTGGTCAAGATGAAAACAATGAAAAAGTTTTAAAAGAGGCTTGTGAAGTTGCTCAAGCAAGTGACTTTATAAGTAAACTTCCAAATGAATATAATTATGCAGTTAGTCAAGGTGGTACTAATGTTAGTGGTGGTCAAAGACAAAGACTATCGATTGCAAGAGCCATAGCTAAAAAACCAGAAATATATATTTTCGATGATTCTTTTTCAGCCTTAGATTTTAAAACGGATGCTAATTTAAGAAAAGCTTTAAGAGAATATACTAGTGATGCTACAATATTAATTGTTGCTCAAAGAATAAGTACCGTTTTAAATGCTGATCAAATTGTCGTTTTAGATAGTGGTAAAGTAGTTGGGATTGGAACTCATGAAGAATTATTTAAAAATTGTGAAGTGTATAAAGAAATTGCTTTATCGCAATTAAAGGAGAGTGAGTTAAATGCATAGAGGACCTAGTACTGAAAAAGCCGAAGATTTTAAAGGAACTTTAAAAAAATTAATTCATTATATCTCTAAATATAAAGTATCATTAATTATTGTTTTTGTTGTGGCCATATTAAGTACAATCTTTTCTATAGTTGGACCTAAAATATTAGGAAATGCAACTCAAGAATTATATGTTGGTGTTGTCAATAAAATAAATGGTACAGGTTCTATTAATTTTGGAGCTATTGGTAATATTTTGTTATTTTTATTAGCTTTATATGTTTTATCTGCCATATTTTCTTATATTGAAAGTTGGATTATGGCTAGTATTAGTAAAAAGGTGACTTTTGGCCTTAGAAAACAAATGAGTGAAAAAATTAAAAAATTACCAATGAATTATTTTGATAAAAATACTACTGGTGAATCATTATCATTATTTTCAAATGATGTTGATATTTTAGGAATGAGTTTAAATCAAAGTGCTGTAACGCTTGTAACTAGTATTGTAACGGTTATTGGTATTTTTGCAATTATGTGTTCAATAAATGTTACATTAGCTATTTTAACGGCTTTGGTTTTACCCGTTGCGAGTATTATTGTTAGTGTAATTGTTTCCAAAAGCCAAAGACATTTTGCTAATCAACAAAAGTATTTAGGTCATGTTGATGGTGAGATTGAAGAAATGCTTGGCGGACACATGGTTGTTAAAGCTTTTAATGCCGAAGATGAAATGTTAGCAAAATTTGATGAAGATAATAAAATGCTTTATGAATCAGCTTGGAAGAGTCAATTTTTATCAGGATTAATGCATCCAATTATGAATTTTATTGGTAATATCAATTATGTTATTATTTCAATTTTTGGAGCTTATTTTGTTATTCAAGGTAAAATTACGGTTGGTAATATTCAATCTTTTATTCAATATTCTAAAAACTTTACTCAACCAATTGCACAATTAGCAAATGTAATGAATCAATTACAACAAATGGTAGCAGCAGCAGAGCGAATCTTTAAATTTTTAGATGAAGAAGAAGAAATTGGAGATGAAAGTGAACCTGTAGTAGAAGAAAAGATTAAAGGAAATATTACTTTTTCACATGTTAATTTTGGTTATCAAAAAGATAAAACCATTATTCATGATTTTAATGCCAAGGTTAAAGCTGGACAAAAAATTGCAATTGTTGGTCCTACTGGTGCGGGAAAAACAACGATTGTTAAATTACTAATGCGTTTTTATCCTTTAAATAGTGGAACAATATATTTAGATGGCGAAGATATTTCCAAATTGGATAAAGATGAGTATCGTAAATTATTTGGCATGGTTTTACAAGATACTTGGTTATTTAATGGAACGATTATGGAAAACTTACGTTATGGAAAAATAACGGCAAGTGATGAAGAAGTAATTGAAGCTGCTAAAAAAGCTAGAATTCATCACTTTATTACAACTTTAAGTGATGGTTATAATATGGAACTTAATGAAGAAACAAGTAATATAAGTGGTGGACAAAAACAATTACTTACCATTGCAAGAGCAATACTAGCTGACCCAAAAATATTAATATTAGATGAAGCTACAAGTAATGTTGATACTAGAACCGAAGGTTTAATTCAAAAAGCTATGGATGAATTAATGGAAGGAAGAACATCATTTATCATTGCGCACCGCTTATCTACAATTATTAATGCTGATTTAATATTAGTTATGAACGAAGGCGATATTGTTGAAGTTGGAAGTCATGAAGAACTATTAAAGAAAAATGGCTTTTATGCAAGTATTTATAATAGTCAATTTGATAGTATTAATTAATTTAGTTTTTAATAATTGATATTGTTGGTTATAAGCAATATCTTTTTTTCTTATCTTTTGTTATTATATATTTAGCTATTTTAGTTTAAAACTGAAAAGAATGTATATAATAAAGAAAGAGGTGCCTAATGATGAAATACAAGCAATATGATTTTGAAAGTTTTAGGGTTTTAACAATTACTAGTGAACAATTTAAAAATGTTCATATGGAAATTAATTTTATAGATGATGTAGATAATATTTCTATGCCTCTACGTTCCTTTTTAGTTAATTTAATGGGTTATACAAGTAAAATATATCCTACTAAAAGAGAAATGTTAATTGCTTTAGAAAATCTTTATAATAGTGTTTATTATACTAATTATTCAAGAGTTGGAAAATCTTATATTGCTAATTTTGTTTTAGATTTTGTTAGTCCTAAATATATTAAAGATAAAAAATATTTAGAAAATTGTATTAAGTTTTTATGTGAACAAGTTTTAAATCCTAATATTAATGATGATAAATTTGATGAAAGAAGTAAAGAAATTATTAAAGAACGTATTCATCAAAATATTGACCATTATAAAGAAAGTGCTTTTTCTTATGCCTTTTGTGAATCAAGAAAGTTTTTATTTAAAGATAGTATCTCTGGTAAGATGATTAATGGTACACATGAAGAATTAGATAGTATTAATAATGAAGATTTAATTAATGATTATCATAAATTATTTGAAGATGCTAAAGTAGATATTTTAATTATTGGAGATTTAGATATGGATAAATGTGTATCTTATATTAATAAATATTTTCAAAAAAAATCGATTGTGGAAAATACTTATCAAAATAGTATCTCTAATAAAATTAATCCTTATGAAGAATTAGAAGTAGAAGGTAAATATGCCCAAACACAATTGTTAATGTATTTACAATTTGATGAATTAAGTGAATTTGAATTATATGCCGTATCTACTTTATATTTACAAATTTTAGGAAGAGCAAATCAATCTGATAAATTAGCTAGATACTTAAGAATAGAAAATCCTTTAGT
>CANRMU010000022.1 GCA_947631895.1 uncultured Bacilli bacterium
CGAACGGATTGATTATATATGTTAAGTTCAAACTATAAAAGTTCGAACAGAAACGTCATTGGAGCGGTTGGGAAAGTTATTTCAAACTTTTTAAGTACCAATTTCTAATATTATTTTAATATATAATTTATATTTTTTCCACTATAAATTTCATAATTATAGCAAAAAATTTTAATCATTTATTTTATTATTAATCGTCTTAGCAATTTTTCCCCACATAGCAGTATTATTTGTTACTAATCTTTCAACATAATGTTTATGTTCTTTATATGCTTCTTCTTTTGAAACCAATTCAAAATTTCCCATTTTATCAAATGAAGCTGATTCCAAAGCGTGGTCACTTAAAATATTATCATTTAAAAGACTACTATTTTTTATATATTTAACGTTATTCTCATACAAATCATACTTTTTTAAATTCGATACCCAATCTCCACCTATTATATAGCAATTAAATTTGTCAGAGTTATTAAAAGCATTTATTTTATCTATAGAAGTAAACAACTCTTGTGATACTGGTGTTGGATTTATTACAAAAACTTTTTTTATATTATCAAAATTTTCTAAATAGATGTGTTCTACTAAATTTCCACCCAAAGAATGCCCATATAAATAGATATTTTCATTTTTATATTTTGAATAAAATTGTTTAGCTTGTTCAATTTGATTACTATTATCAGTTATATATTCATTAATATCCGTTAAAGAATCTTTTACTAAATTTTTTACATTAGATACGTCAGTACCACGAATAGTTATTCCAATATTATCTTCATTATCTTTAAAAGCTATTGCAAAAAAGCCACTTTCATTATCACTTTTAATATCAATAATTTCAATATCTCCCAATTCATTTGTAACTAACATATTTACTATATCTTTTTGTGTTGTTTTTATACCAGTAATAAATTTAGCCATATCCCCAAGATATATCTCATTTTCATTTGATAGTATTTTTATTAAATCCGAAATAGTTACTTTTTGTGTCTTTTTTAATATATTAAACTTTTCAATATTTACATCAAGATATGCTAATTGAGTGAATAATATTTCTTGATAATTATTAATTTTATTTATAATTGTATTTGTGCTAAAATCGATTGTTTCGATATTATTTGCATTTTCATTTTTATAATACGATGTTTCAATCTCTTGATTTTTAATATTTTTGTAAATGGTTTTTGTGCTTTCTTTATTACCATTTGTTGGCAAGCAAATATTTTCAATTATACTATTTTCCAAATTAATATTTGTTTTAATTTTATTCATTTATCTTTGCCTTTATTAATCTTCTTTTGGTAATAAATTTAGATAGTTTTCTATAGTGTTTGTCTTTCCAAAAACTGTTTCATCAACAATATTTATTTTTTCAAAAACATCTTCAGTTATATTATATATAAGAAAATTATTATCATATAAATCTATTAATGGTATGATATTATCCATTTCTACACTTAATTCTTCTTTGTAATTTAAAATTTCTTCCTTTGATAATAATCTCATTTCGTTAGATAAGAATACAGGTTCTTCCTTAACATATTTTAAAATTTCTTGTAATTCCTTATTATTTATACTTGAATATTTGTCCATAAAAATCTCTCCTTTAAATTTCATATTTGCATTATATCACGTAATTTGCTAATAAGTAAATATATTTATGTATCTTTAATAAGCTATTTTAATAATACATAAATCACTTTCTTCCACATATCCAATCAGCAGAATAGTTATACTTTTTTACTAAAGAAAATAGACTAGAAGTTGTAATTAAAGTTTTTCCATTTTCATAAGCCCACCAAGTAGATTGATTTATTCCTATACTTGAGGCTATTTTTGTTTGAGATAATTGTAATTTTTGTCTTAATTCTTTTAATCTTTTTCCAACATATTCTTTATTTATTTCTTTATTAAATTTAGTTCTCTCAATTTCTTTTGATAAACCTAAAATATAATCTATTGAAGTTTTATAATAATTAGCAATTAAAAATAATTTATTTAATGGGATTGTATCACTACCACATTCCCAAGAAGCATAAGTACCACGTTTAACTTTTAATATATCGGCAAGCTCTTGTTGAGTTTGTTCATTTTTTTCTCTTATCTTTTTTAATAAAACAATTTCCATTTTTTTTCACCAACTTTATTTTCTCAAAGAAACTTAGTGATTTTTTAAAGTGCAGTTGCATACGATAATATATTTTGTTATACTTAAAAAGTAGTAAAATATCTTACTACTTATTGCATATCTACTCTACGAGGTAATTTAGTATCTGTTGGTTCTAAAAATAATTCAAATGGTTTTATATTTAATACTTTGGTTATTTTTTCTATTACATCAAAATCAGCACTATGTTTTCCACGTTCCAATCTTCCAAGATAATTTACACTTACACCTACTTGCTCAGCCAATTTTGCTTGTGTTAAACATTTTGCATATCTATAGTATTTAAGATTTTTTCCAAATGTATGTTTTAAATCCATTCGTATCACCTTTCTATTACTATGATACGTTTTTTATTTAGCATACTAAACAACCTTAAAGGTATGTAAGTCGACCTTAGGAGGCTTCTTTAAAATGAATGATGATTTTAGTTTATATCTAAAAATTTTAGCTAATCAAATTGAAATTTATAAAAATCAAATCAATGTTTTAGAATTTTCTAAACCTATGTTTTTTCAAAAGAAAAAATTAAAAGATTATCTTTTAAAAAAAGAATATTATGAACAAAAAATTTTTGAAACTTATTTGAAAATGAATGATGAAGTTAATTATATGTTAGATTTAGAAAGTAAAATGAAAGGATAGAAATATGACTATTGAAAGCAAGAAAGAATTATTAAAATATATTGTATTAAATGAAAGTTTTATTAATGACAAAGCAATAATTTATAGTTTATTATTAAGAAATTATTTTGATGAAAGTATAAGTAAAATTAGTGATGAATCATTTATAATTAAAATTGAAAATAACAATGAAATATCTGCTAAACAATTTATTTATTCATTAAATAAATTCATTGTTACTATTAAAAAATATTTTTTCAATGTTTACAATTTAAATATATTAATTGATAAAATTATTGAACCAAATATTATAAAAATAAATAATTATTTATGTTCAAAAAATCTTTCAGAAAATGAACAAAATGAAATTATCTACAAAATTTTAATATCAAATTTTATTGAAAACATCAAATACATTCCTTCAATTAAAATTTTTTTAACTGAACAAAAAATTCCTATAAAAAATGTTAATGATTATAATTTAAATGAAAGTTATAAAATATTAATTCTTTTATCGGATTTAGTATTCTGTCAAAGAGGATTAAAATATTATGATTGTATTTTTGAAAACATAAATCTACGAATAAAAAGTTATGAATCTTTAAATCAAAATAAAAGACAAGAAAAATATAAAGAAAAATTTTTGCCATCAATTACTCAAAATTATGATTATTTATTTGAATCTTACCAAAATAAAAAGAAGTATTTAAAATACTTTCATTAATAATTCATCTAAAAAAGGGCTGATATACTTTAAGTAAATTTCAGCTCTTTTATAATTCAAAATCATCATTTTTATTCTTCTTTTTACTTTTATTTTGAATGGTATTTATATCATTATCATTAATAATATCTTCGTTATATAATTCATTTATAAAGTTATCATATTTATCACTAGAAAAAAATTTGTCTTGCAAAAATTTTATAAATCTTTGCCACAAATCTTTAAAGTAGTTTAATGTATCTTGAAGAATTGATACTTTATCTTCTAATTCATCTACTTTATCATTAGCATAATATAATTCTTCTTTTAAATCTTCAATTTTTTTATCACGATTATTAATTTTTTGTTGCAAATTTTTAACTTCGCTAGAATGATTTTTTAAATCTTCTTCGTATTTTTCTAATATTGTGGTTAAATCATTTGTAGATTTTAAATTAGCTGTTGTTTCATTAGTTAATTTTATATAATCTTTAATTTCTATTATATCTTCATTAGATATGGAATAATTATTTTTATTTAGTTTGTTTTGTTTTAAATTATCAATAATTTCCGTAATTTGACTAGATCTATTTTGCAAATTATTAGCTTTATCATTTAATTCATCAAGTCTTTTTTTATTTTTTTCTTTTTCCTTTTTTAATTCTCTATAATTAATCATATTTTTAACATTTATATCTTGGTTACGACCTTCTTCTTTATTTTTAAGAGTATAATTCAAATTATAATGTTTATTAAAAGAATTAATACAACATTCTCTCATTTTGTCTTGTATATTTCTTAAACTATCGGTAGTAAAAACGTCACTTTTTCCAACTTGCACTTCCATACCATTTTTCATTCCTGTTTTAAATGGAACACCTATAATATGTAAATGTGGACTTGATTCATCAAAATGAATTGTTGCATTAGCTATTTTAAAATTAGGTACAATGCGTTCTAAATCTATAATTTGTTCTTTGTAAACATTAGTCATTTTCTTTATAAATCTTTCATCTTTATTAAACCAAAAATCTATGTCACCTAATTCAATAATAATTTCACAAGCTAAATCTCTTTTATTATCATTTGAAATATGATTAAAATAATTTTCTATCTTTCTATCATTTCGTTTTTGTTTTTCATTATATTTAATTCTTGCATTTTCAAATAATTCTAAATATAAATTTTTGGTATCTTCCACAACAGAAGAAGTTCCTTTAATTGTGCAAATCAATTCTTGGTTATCATCATATTTTCGTAAATTATGTCTATCAGCTTTTGATAATTGTTGATGATTTTGAATTGCATTATTGCTAAATGAAGTAGAATTATTGTCACTTTTTTTAGCATATTGTCTAGCACGTTTTGTTTTATTTTTATCATTACTTAAATGTAAAGAATAAGATAATTCTTTCATAAAATATAACCCCCTTAATTATAATTACTGTTCATCAAAATATTCTTTTGCTTTTTCAAATGTTTCAAAAAAATTTAAATTCATCATTGTTCCCATTTCATCAATATAGTTACATACAATGAAATGATTAAAACATTTTTCCACATAAACTAAATAATAATTATCTTTCTCATCTATCAAGTAACATTTGCCATATTGTAAATTTATAAATTCTTTTTTATATTCAAAATTCATTTTATTTTTCCTCCTTAATTCAATTTAGAGCCTACTTTTAGTAGGACAATTTTGCTTTGTCAAAATCTCTAACCCCCTATATATTTTGACAACACTAATCGTTTATATCAAAATATGGGGGCTAAGGTTTAAGCAACCTTAGAAACTGCTGTCTTATTTGTTATATTCCAAAACTACGTAATGGAATAAAACTTCATAAGACTTTGATAAAATAACAAGCACTGCTTTTTATTTTATCTTATAAAAATTATTCGTCCTTTTACAAACTAACGTAAGTAAAAGTTCTTATAATTTTATTTAACAAACTATCGCCACTTTCATTGTCTTACGACAACAAAACGTGCCACGTTTGTTATAACTTTTTTTAGAAAAAAGTTAGCAAAAAATCTTTTTGGCAGATAACATCAAAAGCAAAAAAATGTTTTTGTTTTTGATATTTTTCCATTATATTATTGATTGATGTTAGTCAAGAATCAAGACAAGCAACTATCGTTGTTCTTGACTAACATTATTTTCTTTTATGACATTATCAGGTATTGTTTCAAATACATCTCTTATATTTACTTTTATATCGTTTGGAACATTTTTTGTTGCAAGCATTCCCATTGTTACCCAATTTTCATTATCATTATTATTTGCTTGTAACGGAAATATTCTAATAGGGACTTCACCATTTTTTAATGGTAGCATATCTAATTTTTCGGTTTCCTTATAAAGTGTTCCTTTATAAAAATTCACTTCATAATATTCGTTTAGTCTATATAAATGTTGAATTACTTTTTCTATTGGAAGGTATTCACTATATCTAACACTTGTATCTACACATATACCATCAAAATTAAAAGTGAGTGGTCTTTTCATATCAATATATCCCTGTTTAAATAATTCTTCAAATTCACTATAAAAAGCACTTCTAAAATTAACTTGTTTTACATCATAATTATTTTTTATTAATATCAATTCTATATCTTCAACATATTTCATTATAATATCAGCTTTTGTTTTTCTATCTAGTAAGTTCCAATTGTCATTAAAAGCAAAATATGATATTGGCAATTTTATTTTATTTATAAAGTCCATATCTCTTTTAAGTAAAATATCATCAATTGTAAAATTTAATTTTTCAGCTTGTTCATTTTCTAATAATTTAGAATTAATATTTTTAATTTGTTCTTCTATTATTTTTGTTTCTTCTTTAAATTCATCTTCTGTAAATAGTGAATCTATATAGGCTTTTTTTATTCTTTCTTTTTTATTATATAAATTTTTTAATTCTTTTTTTAATTCATCTTTTGGATTATCTAATTTAGATTTTAAAACTGGCAAAAAGAATTCATTAACTACATTATCATACTCTAATAAATCAGCAAGTAATATTTTAATTGTTTCTTCTATTTTATTTTCTTTTATAGTCATTTTACAATTATGACATTGATAATAATAGTAAACGTTACCATTTTTCTTTCTTGTAGCATTTCCACCTAAAATTCTTCCACATTTTGGACATTTAAGTTTTTGCAAAAATAAGTATTCCTTATCTCTTTTATAGTTTCTTGAATTTTTTTTCTTTTGCACTTGGCAATCTTCCCATAATTCCTTAGATACTAGGGGTTCAACTACATTTTCATAATAAGTAGGATTATTAGTTCTTTTACCGTGAACAAAATCACCTTTATATATTTCATTTTCAAGTATTTTTAAAATCGTTCCATCACACCAATTAGTTTTTCCAAAAACTTTTTCCTTATTATACATATTACTTATTGTTTGATAAGAATTTCCCTCATAATATAAATTAAATATTCTTATTATTTGGTCTTTTGTAAGAGGGTCTGGTACAAGTTTTTTATTTAAACGTTTGTATCCAAATGGGGCTCTATGTGGAATATTACCTTCTTTAATTGCTCCTGATAAACCAATTTTAGTTCTTTCACTTGTTCTTTCAATTTCATTTTGACTAACAGTTGTAAGTAATCTTGCAACCATTCTTCCATTTGCATTTGTAGTATTTATATCGTCATTTGCACAATCAAGATAAGCATTATTTTCATCTAAAAATTTCATTATATTTTCCATATCATAAACACTTCTTGTTAATCTATCTAGTTTTAAAACAACAATAGTATTTACTTTTTTGTTTTTAATATCTTCTTTTAATTCTTCAAATGCTGGTCTATGATTTCCAGTTTTAGCACTTATTCCTGCATCTTTATAAACTTTATATATTTCGTATCCTTTATATTCACACATTGCTTTAAGTCTTTTTTCTTGTTCTGGCAAACTAAAACCTTCTCTAGCTTGGTCTTCAGTTGATACACGAATATAAATACCTGCTATTTTCTTTTCTTCACCCATTTCATCAAATCCTTTCTATTTTATTAAAAAAGAGGCGACAAAGACTAAAAACAATTTTTATGTCTTTGACACCTCTAATGGTTATTTATATAAATAATTTATTCAACTTGTTTTATATTAACCCCACAAACATAAAACTTGTTCTTGATTGTTTATTATATAAATTTTTATATAAAAGTCAAGACATAATATTTTAGTCTAATAAACTACTATTTGAAGTTGGTATTTTTACATTTAATCTAATTTAATTGTTTTATAAAGTTTTCTAAATCTTTCAATTCTATCTTATTGGATAAATTATCTATATATAAAGTATTAGAGTAATTGAATGCTAAAAAGGTAGTTTTTTTAATAATAATTCTATGAGGTTCTATGTAAGTTATATTTGTTTTATCTATTTTTCGTATATTACCATTAATAATGGTTGGAGTTGTATTACAAAAGTTACATATAAACTCAATTTTTTTCTTTAATTCTTCATCAAACTCTAATTTTTCCTTTATAATATTGAGCATTTTAATCTATCCTTTCTTTAAATTGCACTAAAAAAGTACCAACTTCTTTAGAAATTGATACTTATATATTTCAAGTCTAAACTTATAAAAGTTCGGACAGATTTCCCAATGGAGCAGATGATGGGAATCGAACCCACGTTAATAGCTTGGAAGGCTATAGTTCTACCATTGAACTACATCTGCATTTCTTTTACGTATTTCATTCTACCAAAACAAAGACTTAAATGCAAGAATAAATTGATATTTTGTTTATAATTAGCATTTTTATCTATACTAATAATGGTGATTTGATGAAAAAGATGAGTATTTGGTTAGAAGAAAAAGATTGTTCGCCTATTAATATTTTAGATAGAGATTTAAATGTTGATATCTTAATTATTGGAGCTGGTATTACAGGAATGTCTTTAGCTTATCAACTTAAAGATGAAAAATTAAATACTTGTGTAGTTGACACTAGTTTAGTGGGACAAGGTCTAACAGCAAGAACAACTGGAAAATTAACTTATTTACAAGGAATTACCTATTCAAAACTTCTTAAAGATAAAGGATTAGATGCTAGTAAATTATATTTAGAATCACAAATAGAAGCTATAAAAGAAGTTAAAAAAATAATTATTAAAGAAAAAATAAATTGTGATTTTGAAAAAACATTTTCATATCTTTATGCTGGTACTCCAAATAAAATTAAAGAGTTAAAAAAAGAAAAAGAAATTTTAGAAAAGTTTGGTATTAAAGTAAATGAACTAACTGGTAAGGATTTTTATTCAATATATGTTTCTGACACAGCCGTATTTCATCCTCTAAAATATGTATATGCCCTAAAAAAAATTTGTTGCAAAAAGAAGATTAATATTTATGAAAAAACTAAAATTACGAATATAAAATTAATTAAAAATCTTTATAAATGTCAGGCTAATAATAATATTATCTATGCTAAAAAAGTTATCATCGCGTGCCATTACCCTTTCTTTTTATTACCAATGTTTTTACCTATTAAAACTAATAATGAACAATCATATATTATGGCTTATAAAACTAAAATAAATGAACATAAATCTTTTATATCAGTTGATAAGCAAACTAAATCTTATCGTTTTCATGATAATTATAAAATTGTTTTAAGTAATTCACATGTGATAGCTAATCATTTAAATCGTAAAGAAAATTATTTAGAATTAATAAATGATATTGGTAAATTTTATCCTGATTATATTTGGAGTAATGATGATTTATTAACTATTGATAATCTACCATATATTGGTAAGATTAAAAATAATCTTTTTATTGCAACAGGCTATAATACTTGGGGAATGACTAATGCAACTATCGCCTCTAAAATATTAAAAGATTTAATTTTAGATAAGCCTAATAAATATGAAGAGTTATTTGCTATTTCTAGAACAATTAGTTTTAAAGATATTAAAAATTCCGTTGTTGATATGTATGATAACGCCAAAGGCTTTATTGAAAATAAATTGTTTCCTAATAAATCTTGGTATAAAAATATAACTTTTACAAGAAAAAACAATTTACCTTTAGCAACCATTCATGATGAAAATGGCGAGCATACAATCATTAATCGCTGTCCTCATATGAAATGTAGTTTAATTTATAATCAATTTGAAAATGTTTGGGAATGTCCCTGCCATGCTTCTAAATTTGATATTGATGGTAATTGTTTAAAAGGACCAAGTAAAAAAAATATTTCTTATAAAGAATAATTGGTATATAATATATTTTACTTAAAAAGGAAGTGAACAACATGTTAGAAGAATACAAACAACTTCTAAGTAAAAATATTCCTGATTCTTTTAATAAATATTTAAAAGATCCATTTTTAATTCGATTAAAAGGTAAAGGTTATTTTTGCGGAATGGATTATGCTAGTAAAGATATCTATAATTTTTTAGAATATGTAAGTCGTTATGATCATTCTATTACAACTGCTAAATTAACTTGGTATTTAAAAAATGATTTTAATGCAATGCTTGCGGCTTTATATCATGATATTGCTACTCCTTGTTTTTCTCATGTAATTGATTATATGAATAAAGATTATGCTACTCAATCAAGCACTGAAGAAAAAACTAAAGAAATCTTAGAAAATGATTTATACTTATTAACCTGTTTAAAAATAGATAAAATTAATTTAGAAGATATTATAGATTTTAAAAAATATAGTATTGTTGATTTAGAAAGACCTTCTTTATGTGCAGATAGATTAGATGGTATTTTTCTAAGTAGTTTATTTTGGACTCAGAAAATGAATATTAATGATCTTAAAAATATTTTAGCTAATACAACAATTTATCAAAATGAAAATCATTATGATGAAATTGGTTTTAAAAATCATGATATTGGTAAATTAGTTTTACAAAATAATGATTTAATTGATTTATATTGTCACTCCAATGAAGATAATTATATGATGGAATTATTAGCTAAAATAACTAAATACTCTATTAGAAAAAATATAATTACTTATGATGATTTATATCTTTTATCTGAACAAGATTTAATAAAAAAATTATTAAGTAGTAATGATTCTTTACTTCTTAATTTATGGCAAAAATTTACAACAATTAAACAAAAAGATATCCCTAAAATCGACTTACCTAATGTTAAAAAACGCATTATAAATCCTTTAATAAAGGGTAAAAGATTTTACTAAAAATTTTTTTAAAAAAAGTTAAAAAAAATCGTTGACAAACTAACCTAAATCGTTTAGTATATGAACTACCAATTCACTTAAAGGCGAATTGGTGCTAGTATCACACTAGTCAACCCCTTTTTATTCTTTTAAGTAGTTACCTTCGGGTAACTACATTTTTTATGGCCAAAAAAAAATTAACTTTTTTTAGTTAACTTTTTATATATTAAAGAAATTATCTATACCTATTACACCATCATAATAATAATTCATTATTAGAACACATAATTTAATTTTATTTCTATTAATTACTTTACTACTTAAATATTCTTTAATTATTTCCGTAATTAACATATCATAATAAAATGTTAAAGAACCATATTTAGAATTAATCAATACATTTACTAATTCTTCTATTTTTTCATTTATATCTTCTTCTAAATTAGCTAATAAATATTCATTTATATTTACTTCTTCGCCATCAACTAATATATTATCTCCTAACATAGTTGATAATTTTTTTTGTAATGGTAATTTTTCTTTTTCAATATCTTCTATTAAATAATTTTTATATTGTAAAGTTTTATTAATTGTATATTTAGATAATTCTTTTTCTTTTTCTAAAGTATTTTTAGGAATTAAATTTCCCTTAACAAAATCTTTATCACTAGTTTTATTAAATTCTATAATTTGATTATTTTCAATATCAATTAAAACCCAATACTCTCCTTTAATTTGTTCATCTTTATTCCATACATTATCTTTACTATGTGTTAATAAAACTGCAACATATAATTTATCATCAATAACTCTTAACATTGGATATAACGGTGCATAATCATTTAAACCTTTCTTCTTCTTTTCTTCATTAACAATATTCAAATATTTATCTAAATTTAAACTATTCATCATATTCCTCCTTAATTTTTTTCCTAGCTTTAAATAAAAAATATTTAACATTACTTTCAGTAGTATTTAATCTTTCACTAATTTCTTTGACACTTAAATCTTTAAGATAATACATTTTAAAAACATTTTGTTCTTTTAAAGTTAAACC
>CANRMU010000023.1 GCA_947631895.1 uncultured Bacilli bacterium
CTACTATCATAATTATCAATTTTTAAAATTAACCAAGAAGATAAAACTTCAACAATAGTATCAATAATATCATTTTTATTAACCATCAAAATTAATCTTTTATAAACTTTTCCTATATCATAATATGATGGAATATTATGGTATTTTTCCATTAAATTATATTTACCATTTTTAATATGACATTTATTTATCCATTCATCACATACTTGATTAATATCTTCACAATGATAAATATCTGCTAGTTCATAAATTTTAGCAATACCATCTTTAGTTAAATAATTAATTATATCTTTTTTGGTATTAAAAGTTATCAAGCCAAACATTCAATAAAACTGCAAGTATAAAATAAATCATTTTCTTTAATCATTTTTCACCATCTTTGCTTCTATAAATTTAATACATTCTAAAGATTTCAAAGTACAAAAAGCAATTTGATGAGTTGGATGTTTAAATTTTGCTAATTCCCAAAAAGCTTCTCTTGTAATAACTCCATCAATTAAATCGGTAACATAATTATAAATTTGGTCATCTGCCATAGCACCAATTACAATATCATAATCATGTTTTTTTCCTAAACGACTATCTATTATAAAATCTAACCATTCTTCAGACATTAAAGTAAATTCTTTAATTTTTAAATTTTTGTTTTCATGATATTCATAAACATTTACAAAAGAAGTAGCATATTTTTTAGCCCATTTAATTGCTTGTTCTTCCAAAATAGTACAATAAAATCCTACCCCAAAATCTTTAGCATATTTTGTTTTTACAATTGTTGGTTTACTGACTTTACAATAACTACCATAATAAACAATTTGCATAATCCTCACCTTTAAAGTAACGAAATAAGTTGACAATTATTATGTCAACTAAACTTAAACTTCCATTCTTTTTTTACGATATTTTTTAGATAATAAATCTACTTTAGTTCCATTATCTAAAACAAAATAACCATTTTTATAATTATATTCCATAATATGCTCAGTATTAGCAAGACAACAACGATGAGTTCTAATAAATCTACTATCTAATTTTTCTAATATATCATTTAAAGTACTAATAATTTTAAATTCGATATTTTTCGTATAAATAATTAATTTTCTATCTTCTTTATCTCTCGTTATATATAAAATATTTTTTAAATAAATTTCTAAATCAACATTACGTCCATTTACTTTTAACATCTTTTTATCAAATTTTTGGGAATAAATAGTTTGTAAATCTTTTTCTAAACGATTTTCCATATCATGAAATTTTTCAATGAAATCAAAGACATCTAAGATACATCTATGAACACTTTCAAACATTTTATCATGACAAGTAACAAAGATTATTTCACTATCCCAATCATTTTCTCTTATTTTATGAGCAATATCTATTCCACTTATACTACCTTCTAATTCAATATCCATAATATATACTTTTCTAAAAGCATCATTATTAATTACTTTTTCCAATTCTTTATTATACTTTGGAAAATATTTAACATCTAAATCAGTATCATTAGCAAATTCTAATTTAGTAAATACTTTTTTAATTTGATCTTGAACTTTTTTCTCATCTTCGACAACAATAAATTGAACCATTATTATCACTCCTTAGTACTATCACTAATTTTATATCACGATTTTTTTAAAAATGTCAAATAAATTATTCTTCATTTTTAACATTAACTAAATCTGCAATTCCACCGGCACTCATAGTAGCACTTAAACATACTACCATGGAAGTTATAAAATTAGGTTCAATTTTAAAAATAAAACAAATTAAACCACTAATAAAACCAATTAAAACATTTTGAATAGGAATATATTTATTAGGTAAAGATTCCCAAAATATCTTATTAACTGCTCCTAAAACATAAGTAATAATAGCAATTATAATTAAATATGTAATTTGCATATAACCCTTCTTTCTTTGATAGTTTATGTTTTTTGTAAATTCATAACAATAATAAATGACTACTAGACACTTTTTTTAAATTAAATAATTTTATTTTTATTTTTTAAATGATATAATACTTATATAAAATGAAAGGGGCTTAATTATGGATATTGAAAATGAAAAGAAAGAAATAATTAAAGAATATGAAAGTGAAATTACAGAAGTTAAAAAAAGAATTAAAGTTAAAGATGTAATTATTATTGTTGAAATTATTATAATTGCTGTTTTAGTTTTATCTGGTATTGCAGTTTTCATTTGGATGTAAAAAAAGATTTTTTTTCACAAAATCTTTTTTATATCCATTTAGCAATGGTTATTTTTCTAGTAGTATTAAATAAGTAATTATCAAAAATATTTAAGATGTTTTCCACAATCGCTCTTAAAACATCACCACAAGTTCTTTTTACTTTAATATTTACTATTTCATGTTTCATTTCTTTACGAAACAAATAATCTTCAGTATATTTATTTAAAACATAATCTATTTCTTTAACCATTTTAACATCATGAATATTATTTAAATCAGCTTTAAAAATAAAATCACGATAAATAGTAATTAACTTATCAGTAATAATATCATTACCATTATATTTAAAATTAACAATATGATTAAAATTGGGACAATAATTTAAAACTTCTTTGTTACTCATTTCTAATACCTTCTTCTATCCTAATTAAATAATACAATATTCGACAAAAAGTTGCAAGAAAAAATTACAAAATGCTATAATGTTTTAAGGAGGATTCTATGGCTACAGTAAAAAAGAAAAAATTAAAACTTAAAAAAAGTGCTTATATATTATTAGGAAGTATTATTATTTTTATTACAGCTTTAGTTTTTGGCTTAAAGTTTTATAAGGAATATAAATATAAACAAACTTATGAATATAAATTAACTACAATTGGGTATACGTTAGAAGATACTAAAAAGATTCTTGATAAAGTTGGAAATGAAACAATTAATTTTATTTTAAATAATCCTAAAAATGATTTAATTGTTGATTTTATTAATGAAAAATACTTTATTGAAGATCATTTAAATGATTATTTAGAATTTTATAAAAAACAAGATGATGAGTCTTTTACTGATATTGTTGCCATGGTTAATACGCACGCGAATAATAAATGGTATGAAGTTACTTTTGATACAGATATTAGTTTAAATGAACAAATGATTGTTAATAAGTTTTATGCTTTAAATAAGGAATATGCTCCAACCGATTTAAAGGTTATTTCTCTAGATTATTCTTATGGTAATGAGGGCGATAATAAATTACTTTCTTATGCTTATGATGAGTTTATGAATTTGTGGCAAGCAGCCCATGATGCAGGATTTTATTTAATGGTTACTTCTAGTTATCGTAATTATGAAGAACAAGAAAGTATTTATGAAGAAAGAAAACTTGCTCAAGGGGAAAGAAAAGCTGATGAAACGGCAGCAAGACCTGGACATTCTGAACATCAAACAGGATTAGTTGTTGATATGACTAGTAAAACAGAACCAATTGAATCAGATTTTAAGGATAGTAAAACTTATAATTGGTTAAAAGAAAATGCTTATAAATATGGTTTTATTGAAAGGTATCCTGAAGATAAAACTTATATTACTGGTTATGCTCCAGAATCATGGCACTGGCGTTATGTAGGACGTGATGCTGCCAAAGTAATTCATGAAGAAAATATTACTTATGATGAGTATTACGCTTATTATATTGAATATAAAAAATAAGTAGTCACTTAATAAAACTACTTATATGAACAGTTGAAAATGATGAGTTATCCATAATATTATTTAAAACATCAACAGTATCATCAATCATTACAAAATATTTAGCATCTAAATTTTGATAATCTTTTTGAATGTTTTTAATAACATTCAATTTTTCTTTGTCATTTAAAACAGAATATACATGGTCACTTAAAATTCCATAATTTCTAAACAAAAAAGTTTTCTTTTGTTTTAATTCTTCATCATTCATAACTTTTGTAGCAACATAAACTCGCCTTAAATCTTTATTTTTCAAAAAATCTTGCATTGTTTTTAATGGTTCTACTTTTTCATAATAATCATTTTCTAAAATCATTTTTGCCCATAACTCATCATCATAACAATAGTGATTATATTCACCATATTCAATTTTAGCAAGTACTCCATCAACATCAAAAATATAAACTGTATTAGGATTTTTAAATAATTCACTAATTTTACTTTCAACCATACTTAACACCTATCTTTTCTTAACTCTAGTTTCTAAAATTTTTTACACTTTTCTTGATATAATTTGTGTTCTATAAATTAATTCAATATTTTTCATTCTAAAATCAATAATACTTTTATTATTTATATAATCAACTAAACTCTCATAAAGAATATTATAAATTTTCAATTTTCTTTGATAATTTTTATTTTTACTTAAAAGTATACGCCCCTGTCTATCACTTTTTAACCATTTCAATTCTAATTTTTGAATTTGTTCATTAATTTCATCAGCTTTTTTATTTAATTCATTTAAAGATAAATTTGCTATTTCATTATAACTTATAATATCTTTTCTATTTTTAAAATATTCAACTTCTTCTTTACTTTCAAATTTTATAAAATCATCTTCATAAACAAGGAGGAATTTCAATAAAATATGGAACTGAGAAATTTGACAAATCTTTGGCTTCTACATAACATTCATTATTATTAAATATTTTCATCTTTTTCACTCCAATCTTCAAAAGGATCATATCCATTTCGGTGCTTTTTCAATTTCTGGAATTTGAAATAATTCCTAGAATTCTAATTTAAAATGATAAATTCCTTATGGTGTATTAATTCTAGCAATAAAATCTCAATTAAACATTTGGTCATTTTCTTCATCAAAATTTTTTTAATTTCCAAGATTTTTATATTAGACAATATACAAGTATGTTTTCTAAACTGGTAAAAATCAATTTCAACGTAGTAATCTATAACTTTTTGTCAATCAATAAAATTATTTTTGATGATAATCCTCTATCACTATTTTGCAAATTATCAACTTGTATTGGACTAGGAGATGATTCAAGTCCTAAAAAAATTATTGTTCTATTCAAATCATCTATTGACATTGAATCAACTAAATCAAATTTAATTAATCCTATAAGTTGTTTATAATATGGCTCAATATTTTGTTGTTCTTTATTTAATTCTTTAGTCTTTACTAAATCCTCTAATTCTTTTAATTTTATTTTCTTTTGATAAATATCTTCAGCATTAATTTTCATCAATTCTTGATTAGCTAATTTAATTTTATCATCTATAGATATCTTAGCATAAATATCATAGTTTAATATTTCACTAATACATTTTTCATCATTATTTAAAAGTCTATCTATTAATTTAACTAAATATGGGGGTTCATATTGATCGAAACTATATAGATAAACATCTCTAGTTTCTTCAAAATATTCTTTAATTCCAACTTTAATTTTTTTCAAATTTCTTATAAGCTTTTTATTACTAAATGTTGGAAAATAATCACTACTAAATTCTTTATGTTCTATAAAACTACATTCATCAATAATTTTCTCTTTTAATTGTTCAATTTTTTCTTTATTAAAAGAAATTAAATATTTTTCAACAATTTCTTCATTTTTTAAAAAATAATCCATATCTAAACCTTCAATCCTTCATTAATAGATATTATATCATACCGCGAACCATGTCCGCAACCTAATAAAAAGCTAAAATGATGGCTTATTATAGTATATACTTTATTAATTTGAAAATTAAAGTTCAGATTTATTTCTTATTGGTGTTCTAAAAGAAGAAGTTCAACAACTTTTATTTTTAAAAACGATGGGTACCCAGGCGAGATGAATTCTCACATACTATGTATGCTTACTGGCTATGCCAACACATCGTTAATCCCTCACAAGTATCCCATCTACAAATATATTATAACAAAATCGTTTATTATTCATATTTTTTAATTTATACGAATTATAAAATGATGCATTAAAAATTTGACAATAATCCAATTAATTATCATTATATTTTTAATTTTTAGATTGTTTTTTAATTTCTATTATTGTGTTATATTTTTGATACTCATTTGAAGAATAGTTAATAACATTATCTTTAGCTAATCTATACACAACAAAACTTTTAGGATAATTTTTTTCTTTTGAAATATCATAATTCTTATCATTTAAGATACTATCATAATATTTTTTATTAACCATCCAATTATATGCTTGTTCATCTGCACTAAATTCTTCCTCAATATTTTTATCGTAAAATGAAACTAAATTAGTTCTTTTTGCTTTATTAAAATCTCTCTTACAATGTGCCAATTCATGAAATAATGCAAAATATATATCAGCAATCCTTTTATGCCTGTATGTTATATATATTGCTGGAACATCTTTATGAACTTTAAAAGCACCTCTAATTTTTGAACCCGGAATATCTTCTTGTATAACTAAAGCAATACCATTTTCATTAAACTTTTTTATAAGTTCATCTTCTTTAAATTCATTGTTTTTTGCCATATCTCTTATATAATTAACCAAAACATCAATATTATTTTTATTATAATCCTTAACATCTTGATTTAAAGTTTCTCTATAACATTTTTCTAACCACAACAATAACAATTCAGGTTTATCATTAGTACTTTTGAAAAATATCTTTTCATCTATTTCATAAACCTTTTCAGGGCTCTTAACCCTAAGATATTTTAAAATATCTTTTATAATTTCCATTTTGTCATTTGGATTTACAAAATTAATCCATAAATTATCAATTAAATATTTATAACAAAATTTATTTAAATATTTAGTTTCAGTAATATGATTTTTTTCTAAATATTCATTAATTGTCTTTTCAAATTTATAATTTAATTCTAATCTATGAATATAATCACTTGGTATATTGGTCACAATTGAAATACTATCAATTATCGAAGAACTTAATTCAGAATTACCTGATAAAATGTCAATAAGATGTTTTTGTGAAATACCGATTCTATTTGCAAAATCTTTGTTTGTAATATTATTAAAATCTAAATAATCTTTTAAGTAATCAGCAAAACGAATATTTTTCATTTAAATCACTCCCTATAATTTATTTTTAAAATCAATATAATGTTCAGTCGAGATGTACTCTAAGCAAATCTGATTTAATGACTCATCTATAGAAAAAATCAAGCGAATTTTACCACCTTTTTTGCACAAATTAAAACTATAATAATTATTTAATTCATATTTTAATTGTTCATATCCATACATGATAGATATAGGGTTATTTTTTAGTTCAATAAAATTAATGCATTGTTTAATATGATTTATAATCATATCTAAAGTATTTAGTTCACTATAATGTTTCTTAATATTCTTTTTACTATTTTTATTAAATCCCCATATACTATTTTCACTAAATCACTGCTCCTTTTCTATTCCAGTTCTCCTTCTTTTCTCTTTATACATATATTAACATTTAGGTTAATATATTTCAATATATCTTATGATAGTATTTTTACTTTGTAAACAAAAATTACTTCAACAAGATTAGAGCAAAATAAAAACCCTTTAAATAAAGGTTTAAATTTTAAATGGTGCCGATTAACAGAATTGAACTGATCTCTCATGCTTACCATGCATGTGTACTACCACTGTACTAAATCGGCTTAAACAAATTTTACCATACATTATAAAATGATGTAAAGTAAATTGTTTATTTAACCTAAATATTGAATAACCATTGAAATTACCGGATTAGCAAAATAAGATTCAGTTGATAAATAATCTATTGAAGGACTATTTAAAACAATATCATGATTACATAAATTAACTAATTCCATTTCTTCTTTAATCGGTTCTTTAATTACAAATAATCCTTGACCAACTAATTTAATATTTTTATCACCAGGATTAGCATAAACAGCATCACCGGCATAAATAATTCTTTCAAACATCTTTTTTAAACCGACAGAATAAGTCATATCTTCTAGAGTTGTCATATTATCATTAACTTGCACATTAACGATAAAACTTACTTTATATACTCCACCTTGTTTAAATAAAATTGTACTATTAGGAGTCAAAGTACAAATGTCTACATTATCAATATCCTTTCGTTCTAGAGGAAGACGGTGATATGAGCCAATTGGCACGCCTGCTTCTTTATTGGTATTAAAGGTAACTATATAAGCATTGCCAATTTCTTGATTGCCTGTAGGTCCTGTTGGCCCAGTTGGCCCGGTTGGTCCGTCATTTCCACTTACCCCAGCGATTCCTTGAAGCCCTTGAATTCCTCTTTGCCCAGTTGGTCCCGTTGGACCTGTTGGACCCATTTTTCCTTCTGGTCCTCTTATCATGCCTACATCTTGCCAATCACCATTTACCCAAACAAATAGATTATCTCCAACTAAGTAACTTTCCCCAGGTTTACCAGTTGGATATTGTTTTCTTAAATCTTCTTCCGTTGCAAATGAACCTAAAATAGTAACACTTGTTCCACTAGGGCCCGTGGGACCTGTTGCTCCATATCAAAATTTCTTCTTTAGTCAAAATTCCAAATAATATGAATTTTTCTTTCATTCTTCTTTTTATCATAACTTCCAATAATAATTTTTTCAATAAAATCATTTACGATTTCAGGTTTTAATTCATTAATTTTAATATACTTTTTAAATAAATTATTATTCTTTAACCTTTTTTTTAATCTTTGAATACTTAGCAAATTATTATCTATAATTTTAATTCTTTCTTCTAAAAGATTATAATCATCTTGATATTTTTCTTTTAAAGTAAAATATTGTTCTTCATCAAGTATTTTTTTCTTTAAATCTTCATATAAACTTTGCAAATAAGTTTTCTTATTTACTAATTCTTTATTTATTTTTTCTTTTTCTTTATTTAAATTATTAATTTGTTCTTTAAATAAATCACTTTCTATCATACAATCATTAATTTCTTTCTGTTTTTTTAAATCATAATATTTTCTTAAAAGATTATTTATTTTATCTATTACAAATTCTTGTAAAAACTTTTCTTTAATATATTTATTATTACTACAATTAGCCCATTTATTAACTTTATCTTTACAGCATAAATAAGATAACCCATTTTCATTATTTTTTCCACACTTATAAAAAACTCTATGACAATTTTCACAATAAACTTTATTAACCAAAAGATGATTTTGACCATTTTTACAACATTTTGTTCTTTGTTTTAATTTATTCTGAACTTCATTCCATAAGTCTAAACTTATAATAGGCTCATGAGTATTTAAAACTTTTATTTGAGTATCTTTATCATTATAAATAATTGTATGATTTTTATAATTAACAGTTGTTGTTTTAAATTGAATTAAATTACCAATATATGTTTCATCTTTTAATATTTTTTTAATTGTTGATGAACACCATTGATGACGATTTCTAATTTTTATTTCATATTTTAATTTAGTGTTCTCATTATCAGAAATTGGATATACTTTATAATAATAATTTAAATGTTGTCTATTTTCTTTTAAAGATACAACGAATTCATAAAAAATTTCATGGGTACGATCTAATTCTTTTATATTAGTAGCAAGACAAGTAATATTTTTAGGAAGTATTTCTAAATCATTAACTGGTTTCCACAATGAATTATTATTAAAATCAATATTATTAGATATTAATCTATCATTTTTAATTTTAATATTTAATTCATCTAAACTATGTGTTGAATAATATATTTTAATATTATTATTTTTTATCTTATTTAATGAAATATCTAGTTTATTATTAAATAAAATATTATCTGTTAAAATTTCAATTGTTGTAAGATTTTTTAATATTTGTTTTTCATTATTTTGATATTTAATTTTTATAATATAAGTTCCTACTTTATTTATACAAGAATAATCATTATAATATTTTACAATAGGAAGTTTTAAATTACTTCCATTAAATAATTTATATTCTAATGGACTTAAAATGTTATCATTTGTTAAATTCTTAGCAATTTTATTCATACCATATCCTTTATTATATTCTAAAAATATTCTAATAATATTATTTGAAACGGCATGGTCAATAACTAAATGATTTTTATTTTCTGGATCTTTCATATATCCATAAACGGCAAAACTACCAGTAAACTCTCCATTAATTCGTTTAGAATTTAGAGTTTGACGAATATTTATTGAAGTATCTTCAAGCATCCATTCATCTTTCATAGCAGTTATTTGACTAGTTTTCTTAGTAGCATAATTGGTATTATCAATTCTTTCAATGTATGATATAAATCTAATACCCCATTCAATAAATTTATTATGAATATATTTATCAATAAGTTCAATATCTCTTGCAAATCTTGATTGACTTTTTACTAAAACAATATCAACATTTCCCTTTTCACATTCTTTTATCATTTTATTAAAGTTTGGTCTATCCCTATCTGAACCAGAATAATCTTCATCTTCATAAACTCCAACAACTATTAAACCTTGTTCTAAAGCATAATTTCTTAACATAATTTCTTGATTTTTAATACTTTCAGATTTTTCTTCTTTATTTAATTTATCTAAATCTTCTTTAGATAATCTTAAATATAATACTACTTTATTATTCATAAGGTTTTTCTATTTTCATTATTGTTTTAAAAAATTTTTGATTAAAAATAACTTTTAATTCTTCATTAGTAATTTTATTTTTATTTATTTTTATTTCTTCTGTATATATAAAATTTATTTTTTCTTTTTTCACAATTTATAGCCCCTTATAATTTTATTCTAAAAAAGATAAAAGATTTCTTAATTAGAAATCTTTTACAAATATAATTCCATCATTAATAAATAATAATCAATTTTTTCACGATCAGGAATAATCTTTAATTCTTTATAAAATTTGTCAATATATTTTTCACCATAATTTCTTTTTATTGACTTTTCGCAAATAGCTAAATCAAACCATTTATCAGCTAAGCCACATTCGCCAACATCAATAAAACCTGTAAATTTATCTTGAGAAGCAAAAATATTTGGTAAACTTGTATCTCCATGTGAAAAACATATTTTATCATTAAATTTATTGTTTTTTAAAAATTCAAGTACATTTTGTACACTTCCATATTTTTTCAAAGTTTCTTCTTTTAGATTTTCATCTTTAACTAAATTATTTTTAACATTATCAGAAATTAAATCTAATTTATAATTAATAGAAACATCAAATGGACAATTTTTAATGTCTACTTTATATATTTGATTAAAAGCTTCAGCTATTACTTTTATCCCAACATCTGGATTAGATAAATAATATGGTGAACAAACCATTTCACCATGAATTGATTCAGTTATAAGATATTCAGTATCAAAAGTAAAATCATATAAGATTATTTTAGGAACATTTAATTTTCCGTCTAACCATTTTAATTTTTCATACTCTTTTGTTAATAAACCTTTTTTGGCTATTTTCAAAAAGAACGTATTATCCAATGTCATTAACTTAAGAGATAAAAGTAAAAAAAACTTTATCTTTTTTTGTTAAGCAAAAAATTGTTATAGTAAAAAATACTAATTTTAGGCATAGTTCCCCTTACC
>CANRMU010000024.1 GCA_947631895.1 uncultured Bacilli bacterium
TGTCAATTGATTATAATTATAAGTTGCAAATGTCCCTGTATTCCATCTTACTTTTGCTATCTTGTTCTTTGCTTCTTCACTTATTCCACTACTTGTAAAGTTACATGTTGTATTTGCCTCTTTTGAACTATTATAACAACTCCCACTTCCTCTATTCCAATACAAACTTCCTCCTATTGTAGGTGTTCCACTATATACCGTATTTGGATTTAACAGTTTCATTACATCGGCTTGACTCCATTCATTTACTCCATAGCCTTTATTTATTTCGGATGCACTACTATCCCAACTATATTTTCCTATACTATCTGCCCTTATTATTTTTACTAAACTTTCTTGATTTTCACCATTATCTAAATTGGTTATGTTATTCATTACTCCTATTATTCGCCATAATATTGGATTTCCTTCACCATCTCTATCTCCTATATCTATATAGTTATTTACTGTTTCATTTGCTCCTACATATCTGATATTTGCTTCACTTGTATCATCAGTTTTTAAATTTGTTGTATCTGTTTTAGCCAGTTCAGTAATATATTCTACTGCTGTAGGTTTCTTTTCTTCAAAATATAAACTACATTTAGTCTTTACTTTGTTTAAACCTTTTACTAATGGAGCCCATTCTTTTTCATTCCATTCGATACTTGCTCCATTATCACATTCAGCGTGATCAAATACTAAACTTTCTTCATTCCCTTTCTGAGGCATTTCTTCTAATTCTTCATCACCTTTATAGAATGCAAAATAAATATCACTGTTGCCAAAATAATCAACTTTGCCTTTCATCATAGGAAACTCTGCACTTTCGGTAAAAGACGCGAATGTTTTGTATAGTAATAATGATACACTTATTAATACTATTACACTAATAGTTATTAATATTGTTTTTCTTGTTTTCAAATTTTTATCAACATACTTTTCTAGCTTCATTTTATCACTCTATTCTTAGAGTAATTATAAATCTTAACCTCCCCTCCCTATGTCAAGTGGTAAATTGAAAAAAACACTAGTATTTTAGTGTTATTATTTATCAACGGATTTTATAACAACATGTCTATTAGGTTCTACTCCTACACTTTCTGTTGCTACTCCTTTAAAGTTTGTTAATTTGTTATGAATTATTCTTCTTTCAAAGGAATTCATGTTTTCAAGTTCAGCATCGACTTTTGTTGCTCTTACTTCTTTGGCTACTTTGATTGCTAATCTTTCTAAATTATCAATTCTTCTTTCTTTGTAGTTTTCAACATCAAGAATTACTTTTGGACTAATTCCCCAATCTAATTTTACTTTGTTTTTAACTAAAGTTTCTAAGGCTTTTAAGGTTTGACCATTTTTACCTATTAAGATGGGATTATTATTAGAATACATTGTTATGTTAATTGTTTCTTCTCTGACATTAGATTCAAAATTTACAAGAAGTCCTAAATGTTCTATAACATCACTTAAATAATTTTCAATATTTTCTACTAATTGATTAAATGAAATTGCTTTAACATTAAAACTATTATCTTCTTCTTTTGTTTTTGTATAAACAATATTTTCCGTTCCTAAAATATTTTTAGCTTCTTCTAATGCTTCTAATAATGTCTTTCCTTTAGTTTCAATCATATATACTACCTTCTTTCTTTTTTCTTAGTTTTAACCTCTACTATTCTTTTTTCTTTTTGATTATCTTTTTCTAAAACTTTTTTAACTATAAAGTTTTGAACTACTGCGAAACCATTGGTTACGATCCAGTAAAAAGCAATGGCTGTTGGTAAATTAAATGATGCGATTGAAATACTGATTATCATAAATTTAAACATGAAGTTCATTTGTTGCATCATTTCATCATTACTATTATTTTGGGTCATTGAATGTTTGAATGAAACATAAGTTGTAACAATTATTAAGAATATCAAAATGATATATATATATTGGCCTTGGCTAATTCCTTTCCATGGTGTTGTTCCAAGTTGCATACCAAATAGTGAACCTTCAAAAATAGCTGGTACTTTGTTAATAGCATCTAAGAAGGCAAAGAATAAAGGTATTTGAATTAAGGCAACTAAGCATCCTGATACAGGATTAATTTTATATTTTTGATAAACAAGCATCATTTCTTGACTTTTAGCCATCATGGAAGCATTGTCTGTTTTGTTAGCATATTTCTTTTCTATTTTAGCTATTTCTGGTTGGGCTTTTTGGATGTTGGCTGATTGTCTCATACTTTTAATTGATAATGGTAATAAGATAAATCTAATTAATAAACCAACAATCATTACGGAGATACCAAAGTTGTTAACTAAAAATCCCAATTTTAAAATTACTAAGGCTATTGGCCTAACTAATAAAGTTTGCCATAGTCCACTGTATTTGTTAGTGCCTAAGTTAAATTCTTGACAAGTTGGTAATTCTTCTAATTTAACATCTAATTGGTCATTATGTTCTTCATAAATACGATATAATTCACTATCTTCTTTTGGTTTACATAAGATATCTTTTCTAACACTTTGACCAGTTTCAGAGTTAGTTATTAATCTTCCTTCACTATCTTGTAAATAATCTTTAGCTCCACAACCACTTGTTAATAATAAGATACTTATTAAGATTAAAGCTAAGATTTTATTTTTTCTTTTCATATATTTGTCCTTTCTATTAGGGATTTAAAACTTTCTTCTAATTCTTGAAAACTAATTTTACTCGTGTTCTCTTTCATTATTATAATATAATCCTTATCAGTTCTCAACAGATTTTTATATTTATCTAGGATGACGCGCATTCTTCTTTTGCATTTATTTCTTGTAACCGCATTACCAAGTTTTTTAGAGACTGCTATACCAAAATGAGGATAATTAAATTTACTTTCCTTATTATATAGGACAAAATTTTTATTTTTGATGTAGTTTTGATTTTCGATTATGTCTGTAAAGTCTTGATGTTTTTTAACCATTTCATGTTTTTTCAAAATTAATCCTCTCCTTAATATTAAAAAGTCCACATTAAAAAATGTGGTTACTTACATAATCTTTTGCGACCTTTTTGTCTTCTAGTTTTTAAAACGTTTGTTTCTTTACGGGCAAAAAAACCATGTTTCTTTTTCATTTTTCTTTTATTTGGTTGATATGTTCTTTTCATCTAGAATCCCTCCTTTTTTTAAGTCTTACCTATTATAATATTAAGATTGGGAAAAAGTCAACTTAAAATGGCTTTGATGGACAGTCATTTGGATTTATTTTTTGATTAAGTTAAGTTTATTTTCATATTCTGTCATTTCTTTTTCGATTTGTTCAAGGTCTTTTAGGGACATCTTTTTTAGCAAATAAAATGGACTAATTAGTAGCATTGTACTTAAAGAAAAAATTAAAGTATCAAAAATATTTTTAGATTTTGTTTCCTTATTATATAGATATGTGGATTTTTCTTTATTTAAAATTTGAACATTGTAGGTTGGATAATTTTCTTGTTCATTAATATTATTAGCATATTCAACGTATTCACATTCTTTAGTTAAGGTATTATTTAATAAGGTTTGATTAGAAAGGAAGTTTCTAATATCTTCTTCATCTTTATTGGTATAGGAATAAGTATACTGGATTTTTTGATACATACCATTATTTATAGGTTCATATGGAGTATTGTATTCTAATAATAATTTTAAATCTTTTTCTTCATCATATTGATTAGTAAAACTAAAACTGGTTTAGAATGTTCATTTTGTTCATTAAAGGTTTCAATTGATGGATAAATGTTTTAATTATATCTTGTTTAAAAGGGGTTATATTTGTTGAACTAAAAAAAAATAATATAAAGATATAATCGCACCTATTTGAGTTGCTATAGAAAAATTTTTAACAAAGTTTGTTTTACTTTTTAGTTTTTTTAAATGTTCTAATTCACTTTTTGTATTATTCATAATCTTGCCTCTTTCTTTAATTTAATTAAAATAAATTGATTTTAAGTATGTCAATTTTTATTCGGTGTGGATAACTTTTTATTTTGGTGGATAGATAATTGTTATTGTGAATAGTTATTAACTTTTGGTTATGATGTTTTTCCTTTAAAATAGGGAGTTTTCTTTAGTTATAAACTTATCAACTTAGGTGTGGATAAAGTTATTAACGTTATTTTTTATGCACTTAGAAAAATTTGTTGATAATGTGGATAAGTCAAAAAAACGTCGTATTTATCGTAAACATTTGGTTGATAACTTGTTGATAAGTTGTGAATTCATTGTTAATAAGAAAATAATGCTTTCTAAAATAATTAAAATGAGTTAGAATATTGGTAATTAAAATTTAATGGGCAGTGGGGTGGTTAAATGACAGATAAAAATCTATGGCAACAATTCTTAGATATGATTTATAATGAAGTCAATTCCGCCTCTTATCATGCTTGGTTTAGTGATTTAAAATTAGTGTCTATTGACCATGAAAAGATTGTTATTCAGGTACCGATGGAAATTCATAAAAGAATTTTAAATGAGAATTATTATTCTTTAATTGATGAAACTTTTTATAAGTTGACTAATATTAATTATAATTTTGAGTTTGTATTAAAAGATGAATTAGAATTTGATAGTGAAGAGGAAGTTATTTCTAAAGTAAAAGTTGATAACTTGGAAAAAAATGTGGAAGAGTGGGAAAGTAATTTAAATCCTAATTTAAATTTTGATAATTATGTTGTTGGTGATTCTAATCGGCTTGCTAAAGTGGCAGGGATGGCTGTTGCTGAGCAACCGGGAAAGATTCATAATCCTTTATTTATATATGGTAAAAGTGGGTTAGGGAAGACGCATTTGATGCACGCGATAGGAAATTATATTGTAGCTAACTCGAAGAAAAAGGTTTTATATACGACTAGTGATTGGTTTAAAGATGATTATGTTAATATATCTAATAATTCTAATAATAATTTAGATGTTGTAGCTGATTTTAAAAGAAAATATCGCGATATTGATGTGTTAATTATTGATGATATTCAGTATTTAGTGGGAGCAGAAAAGACTCAACAAGAATTTTTCCATACTTTTAATGCTCTGCATCAAGCTAATAAACAGATTATTATTAGTTCAGATCGGAGTCCTGATGATTTGAAGTTATTAGAAGAGAGACTTCGAAGTCGATTTATGTGGGGACTTCCAGTTGATATTTATCCACCTGATTTTGAACTTAGATGTAAGATTTTAAAGTCAAAGTTAAAAAATATGTCGATATCAACTAAAATTGATGAAAATGTTATTGAGTATATTGCTAATAATTGTCAAAATGATGTAAGATATTTAGAAGGGACTTTGAATAGGTTGATGACTTATACAGCAATGATTGTTCCTGAAAAGATTGATTTGAATTTTGCAATTGAGGCTTTAGGAGATTTTTTCAATCAAAATATTTATACTAATAGTAGTATTGAGGGAATTCAAAAGGCGGTGGCAAGTTACTTTAAGATAACGGTTGAGGATTTAAAGGGGAAGAGGAAGAGTGCGAATATAGCATATCCAAGGATGATTGGAATGTATTTATCTAAGACTTTGACGGATGAAAATTTTAATCGTATTGGGTTGGAATTTGGTGGTAGAGATCATTCAACAGTTATACATGCTTGTAATCGAATTGAAAAGGATTTAAAGGATAATTTGAATTTAGGAACACAGTTAAAGGAAATTCAAAATTTGATGTAAGTTGATAACTTTTAGGAGATGTTGATAGTTATTAACTATGAAATTGGTTCTTTTTTCTAGAGATTATAAGGAATTGATGAGTTATCCACTTTATCCACCGCTATAATATGAATAATAATATTTTATTAATAATAAGAAAGAGGGAATGAAAAATGAAATTTGCGATTGAAAAGGGAATATTATTAGAAAATTTAACAAATGTAATAAAAGGGGTTTCAACTAAGAATGTTATTCCAGTTTTAAATGGAATTAAGTTTGAATTAAATAATGATGGTTTAACGCTTTTAGCTAGTGATAGTGAACTTACGGTTGAGACTTTTATTGATAAAGCATTAATTACTAATATTGAGAATAATGGAATTGCAATTATAAGTAGTAAGTATATTTTAGATATTATAAGAAAAATGCCTAGTGAGATTATTAATTTTGAAATGGTTGATAACTTAAATATTAAGATATATTCTGAATCTAATGTTTATAATTTAAATTGTTTAGATCCAATGGATTATCCTAATATTAAGTTAAGTGTTCATAAAGATCCGATTGTGTTAAAAGCAAATGTGTTAAAAGAGATTATTAATCAAACTTCTTTTGCTATATCTAATCAAGAGTTAAGACCGATTCTTACGGGACTTAATTTAAAGATTACGGGAGATTTATTAGAATGTATTGCAACTGATTCTTATCGATTAGCTAAGAAGAATTTAAAGTTAGATACTGCTGTTTCATCTGATGTTAACATTGTTATTCCTGGTAAAAATGTGATTGAGTTAGAGAAAATATTAACAGATGAAGATGATGTGATGATTCATATTTTTAGTAATCGAGTATTATTTGAATATAAAAATATTAAGTTTCAATCTAATTTACTTTCTGGAACATATCCTAATACATCTAATTTAATACCAACCGAGTTTGATATTTTGGTACAAATAAAGAAAAATGATTTTGGAGGAGCTGTTGATAGGGCGGCTTTGCTTACTCAAGGTAAGGATAAAAACATTATTAAAATGAAGATTGAACATAAACAAATGGTGATAAATTCAACGGCATCGGAGATTGGACGGACTGAAGAAACGTTAATTGTTGATACTGATGAAAAGTCTAATATTGATATATCTTTTTCAGCTAAGTTTATGCTTGAGGCTTTAAAAACAATTAATGATGAAGATGTTTTAATAATGTTAAATGATGATGTGAAGCCGATTATTGTGAAGTCACTTACTGATGAATCATTGATTCAATTGATATTACCGATTAAAACTTATTAATTTTTTGGTTAATAAGTTTTTTTTCGACAAAATATGCGTTAAAAGTGTGATATAGTTAAGAAAATTTTAAGTTTGGGGGATTTGTTTATGGAACGTTATGAAGTTAATAATGATACTTTGGCTGTTATAGCTTGTAATGATCATTTATCAAGAGTCTATGAAAAAGGTAATTCATTTTATGTGAGGTCTAATTCAACAAAGATTATGGAAGATAGTTGTGAATATTTTGGGAGTAGTTTAGATGGGCGAAGAAAAGGAACGGAAGCAATGATTGGAGTTAATTATAAAGCACCGATTATTGTAGAAGAATCTAATAATATGATATTTTTTCCTACTTCTTCGATAAGAAATAATATTAATTCATGGATTAATTTTGATCATGTGAAGACTTGTTATCAGAATGGAAAAGATGTTTGGATTGAGTTTGATAATAGGGTTAAAATCAAAGTTTCTATTTCGGTGGGGAGTTTGAATAATCAGATTTTAAGAGCGGCCCGTTTAGATAGTGAATTAAGGACAAGAAAAAGCAAAAAAACATTTTAAAGATTAGTCTTTTGTGATATAATGTTTGTAGGTATAGGAGTATTAGGATACCTATTATTTTTCTATATAACAAAATTAAGGGGCAATAATATGCAATTACAATCTTTGAAGTTACTTCATTTTCGCAATTATGAACATTTAGAAATTGAATTTCATCCTAAAATAAATATTATTTATGGGAAAAATGGTTCGGGAAAGACTAATTTAGTTGAGGCTATTTATGTGCTTGCGGTTACGAGAAGTTTTAGAAATGTGAATGAAAAAGTTCTAATTCAAAGTGGTGGGACTTTAGGGAAAATTGAAGGCGAGATTGTAAATAATGATGAGGTTTATCCAACTAATTATCGGATTTATTTGGAAAAAGATGGTAAGAAAGTTAAGATAAACAAAAATAAGATTGTGAGGTTAAGTGATTATATTACAAAGATACCTATAGTGTTGTTTAGCCCTGATGATTTAAAGTTTTTAAAAGATACTCCAAGTACCCGCAGAAAACAACTTAATATTTCTATTTCACAATATAGTTTGGAATATTTAAAAAACTTAAGTAATTATAATAAATTGTTGAAACAGCGAAATGCTTATTTGAAAAAGTTAGTTGTTAATTCTAATCAATCGTTTGAATATTTAAATATTTTGACTGAGAAGTTAATTAGTTATGGAATTAAGATTTACGAACAAAGAGAGCAATTTATTGTGAAGATTAATGAGACTTTAGGAAATTTTTATGAGAATATTACAGGTCTATGTGGTTTAAAGATTGAGTATAAGTCTGATTATGAAAAAATGAATAAGAATGAGTTATTAACAAGTTATCAACATTTATTAAAGAAAGACTTAATGTTTGGCAAGACTAATTTGGGTATTCATACTGATGATTTGCATTTTTTCCTTAATGATGAGGATTTGAGGGATTACGGAAGTGAAGGGCAACAGAAGAATGCTATTATTGCGTATAAGTTGAGTGAATTAAAATTATTAAAGGAGATTTTGGGTTATTTTCCTATTTTGATTTTAGATGATTTGTTTAGTGAATTGGATAGGGAAAAGATTGAAAATATTTTTAAGATTTTGAAGAGTGATGTTCAAACTTTTATTACGACGACTGACTTGGATGTTGTGAAAAAATTTGGGTTAGAGGAGTACAAGAGTTTTGAAATAAAAGATGGACAAGTGGTAAAGGAGAGTAAACATGAAAGAAGAGAATAAGGCTCATTATAATGATAATGATATTCAAGTTTTAGAAGGTTTGGAGGCAGTTAGAAAAAGACCAGGAATGTATATTGGTAATACTAATGAAGCTGGATTACACCATTTAGTATGGGAAATTGTTGATAATGCGGTTGATGAGGCTTTAGCGGGATACTGTGATGATATTGAAGTTGAAATTGGTAAAGGTAATGTTATTACGGTTAAAGATGATGGTAGGGGAATGCCTACTGGTACGAATGCTAAGACAGGTTTATCAACGATTGAAACTATTTTTACGGTATTGCATGCTGGTGGAAAGTTTGGTGGCGGTGGCTACAAGGTTTCTGGTGGTCTTCATGGTGTTGGTGCTTCAGTTGTTAATGCTTTATCTGATTGGCTTGAAGTTAGAGTTTATCGGGAAGGTAAGGTTTTTTATCAAAGATTTGAAAATGGTGGAAAACCAGTTGAACCTTTGAAGGTTATTGATGAATGTAGTGTGGAAAGAACTGGTACAACGGTTAGTTTTCATGCTGATCCAACAATGTTTGAAACTACTGTTTATAATTGGGATATTTTGTATAAAAGATTACAAGAGATGGCTTTTTTAAATAAAGGTGTTAGAATTACTTTAATTGATCAAAGAGAGGATGAGAAAAAGGCGATATTCCATTATAATGGTGGAATTATTGAGTATGTTCAAATGCTTAATAAAAATAAGCAAGTATTATTTGATGATATAGTGTATGTTGAGGGTCGTGAAGATGATATTGCAGTTGAAATTGCGATGCAATATAATGATTCATATAATCCATCAATTTATTCTTTTGCTAATAATATTCATACCCCTGAGGGGGGGACTCATGAAGAGGGTGTTAAACAAGCTTTAACGAGAGTTATTAATAATTATGCTAAAAATGCTAAGTTATTAAAGGATAATGATGATAGTTTGACTGGTGAAGATGTACGTGAGGGTATTGCAATGATTATTTCTTGTAAGCATCCTAATCCCCAATTTGAAGGTCAAACTAAGACAAAGTTAGGTAATAGCGAGGTTAAAAAGATTGCTAATGATATTTTTGCTAATGGTTTTGAAAGATTTTTAATGGAAAATCCTGATGCTGCAAAGGCGATTGTTGATAAATGTATGACGGCTTCTAGGGCAAGACTTGCTGCTAAAAAGGCTCGAGAGTTAACTAGACGAAAGACGGCTTTGGATGGATTTAATACGATTGGTAAGTTAGCTGATTGTACTAGTAAAGATGCTAGTATTTCGGAAATCTTTTTAGTCGAGGGTGATAGTGCAGGTGGTTCTGCTAAGGATGCACGTATTCCTAAGACGCAAGCTATATTACCTTTACGTGGTAAAATTTTAAATGTTGAGAAGGCTAGATTAGACCGAGCTTTAGGTAATGAGGAAATTAGAACGATTATTACGGCTTTTGGTACGGGTATTGGCGATGAATTTGATTTAGATAAGTTACGTTATAATAAGATTATAATTATGACCGATGCTGACGTAGATGGTGACCACATAAGAATTTTGTTATTGACTTTGTTTTATCGTTTCTTTAGACCAATTGTGGAGACTGGTCATGTGTATGCTGCTCAACCACCTTTATATAAGGTTGTGTATGGTAAAACGATTAAGTATGTTCAATCTGATGAAGAGTTAGCAGAGTATCGGGCTACTTTACCTATAAGTGCTAAGCCTTTAGTCCAAAGATTTAAAGGTTTAGGAGAAATGGATGCGATTGACTTAAGAGAAACTACAATGCATATCGATAATCGAGTATTAAAGCGAATTACTGTTGATGATGCAATGGCAGCTGATAAAGTTTTCTCTGATTTAATGGGTGATGAAGTTTTACCTCGTAAGGAATATATTGAACAATATGGTCAGTT
>CANRMU010000025.1 GCA_947631895.1 uncultured Bacilli bacterium
AAGAGATTTATACGTTATGAATGTTGATGAACAATCAATTAATACAGCAGTTGTTAAATTAAATGAAGTTTTAGGAGGAAATTAATTGACGAAACTAATTTAAATTTGATATATTGTTATAGGATAAAAAATAAAGGGAGAAATGAATTTATATGGAAGAAATTAACTTAAAAGAAGTATTTGAATATTTTAAATCAAATATTATTAGAATTATTATTGCAGTTTTCATAGTTTTAATTATTGGTAATTATTATTCTATAATTATTCGCAAACCACTTTATAAAAGCAATACGACTATTATTTTAGTAAATGAAAAAAATAATGGTAATTATAGTAGTAATGATGTTCAATTAAATAAAAACTTAGTTAGTACATATAGTGAAATTATTAAAAGTAGAAAAGTTTTAAATACTGTTATTAGCGTTTTAAATTTAAATACTAGTGTTGAATCTTTATCTAGTCAAATTTCAGTTTCATCAGTAACAAATACTGAAATTATTAAGATAAATGTTTCCGATCGTAATGCTGAAACAGCAGCAAAAATTGCAAATGAAATAGCTAAGGCATTTAGTGATGAAGTAAAAACTATATATAATTTGGAAAATGTTTCTATTGTAGATGAAGCAATTGCAAATAATACTCCTTATAATGTTAACTTCATGAAAGATAATGTAATGTATCTAGTAATTGGCCTAGTATTATCTTTAGGAACAGTTTTTGTTATGTACTATTTTGATACGACAATTAAATCAGATGAAGTTGTTGAATCAAAATTAGGATTAACTGTTTTAGGCATTGTACCTAAAGAAGATTAGATTTGGAGGAATTATTTATGAAATCAGATTTAAAAATAACGGCTAATTCAAAATCAGTTTTTAGTGAATCAATAAAGACCATTAGAACTAATTTAGCATTTTCAGTTATGAATAAAGGTAAACTAAAAACAATACTTTTTACTTCACCAGAGAGTGGTGATGGAAAGAGCTTTATTACAGCTAATTTAGCAGTTGCTTATGCACAAGAGGGTAAAAATGTTTTATTAATTGATTGTGACTTAAGAAAAGGAAGGCAACATGAAATATTTAAAGTAACTAATTCTGTTAGTAGGGGATATTCTACTTTAATATTAAATTATAAAGAAGATATTAATTTAGATAAATATATAATTGAAACAGGTACTAAAAGAGTAGATTTAATAACAACTGGTCCAACACCACCAAATCCCATTGAATTATTAAATTCTATTCATAATAAAAAATTAATTGAAAAATTAAAGAAAATGTACGACATAATTATTTTTGATTGTCCTCCAACAATAGGCCTTAGTGATGCCTTAGTTATGACTCAATATAGTGATGCTAATGTTGTAGTAGTATCAAATAAGAAAACTAAAATTGAATTATTAGATAGAGTTAAAAAAGCTTTTGCCCAAGCTAATGCACCAATTACTGGCGTTGTTGTAAATAGAGCTTCTGTAAAAGATAATAGTTACTATGGATATTATTGCAATGATTATTATGGAAAGAGTAATTAATCATGAAAGATATGCATTGCCATTTATTGCCAGGAATTGATGATGGAGCAAAAGATTTTAAAGAAAGTGTTATTCTTTTAAGAAAAGCTCAAAGAGAGGGTATTACAGATATTGTTTTAACCCCTCACTATATTAAAAACACTAAATATAATTGTGACAATGAAAAGAAAGAAAAGATTTTTGAAAAATTAAAATTATATGCTAAAACTAATCATATAGACATTAATTTATATTTAGGAAATGAAGTGTTTTTAGATGAAGAAATAATTGAATTAATTAAAAAGAAAAAAATTAAAACAATTAATAATACTAAGTATATCTTAGTAGAATTTCCTTTAGAATATATCATGAAAAATGCTAAAGATATCCTGTATGATTTAATTACCAATGATTATATTCCTATTTTAGCACATCCAGAACGTTATCATATTTTTAAGCAACATCCAGAATATGCTATAGAGTTTTTAAGAATGGGGGTATTACTTCAAGGTAATTATTTAAGTTTATTAGGTGCTTATGGAAAAGAAGCTAAAAAAGCTTTGAAATTCTTTTTAAAAAATAATTGGATAAGCTTTTTAGCTAGTGATATGCATCATGATGGCAACTATGATATCAATAAAATGAAAAAAAAGTTGAAATCTCTTGTACATAATGATATAATAGTCGACGATTTACTTATGAACAACTTTGAGAAGGTTATAAATAACTATGACATTGGAATAAAAGGGTAGGGGGATTTAAGATGTATAGGGTTATTAAAAGAATTATTGATTTTATTATGGCTTTATCTATACTTATATTATTTTTAATACCAATGATTTTAATAGCAATAGCAATTAAAATTGATAGTAAAGGCCCAGTTATATTTAAACAAGAAAGAACTGGTAAAAATGGTAAAATTTTTAAAATGTATAAATTTAGAAGTATGGTGGCTGATAATGATGTTCATAACTTTAAAGAAAAAGATAAATATACTAAAGTTGGAAAATTTATTAGATCTTTAAGTTTAGATGAATTACCTCAAATAATTAATATATTAAAAGGGGAAATGGCTTTTATTGGACCAAGACCATGGATACCAGAATATTATGAAAATATGAATGATGAGCAAAGACATAGATGTGATGTTTTACCTGGTATTACAGGTCTTGCTCAAGTAAATGGAAGAAATAATTTAACTATAATAGAAAAAATCAATTATGATTTAGAATATGTTAGAAATTTTTCATTTAAGCAAGATGTAAAAGTATTTTTCTTAACTATTAAGGCTATTTTTGTTAAAGATGGAGTTAATGCAGGTAAAGAAACAATAAAAGATGAATTAGATATCTTAAAAATGGAAAATGATATATAAATTAAATAAAATTAATAATTAATTAAAATTTTAAAAAGTGAGGTATGACTATGTCAAATTCAGCAAGTTTAATTTTTTATATTATACTATTTACCTCTTTGGTAGGGTTAATGGGTTTATATGATTATAATTATAATAAAAAACATAAAAAAATTTGTAATATTATATTTTTAATTGTATTTATAGTTTTAACGTTTGTATCTGGTTTTAGATATTATGTTGGAACTGATTATTCAAGTTATATTAAAATTTATAATTCATATAATTATTTAGAATTTGGAAATCGTATATTATTTCAATTTGCTAATAAGATATCCTCTGAACCTCAAACAATAATATTTATATATTCATTTTTAACTAATTTATTTGTTATGCTTGCCATTAAAAAATTAGGTAAAAAAAATGGAACAATGTTAATTTTTGCTTCATATTTATTTATTTATTTGCCTTTTTCATATAATATTATTCGTCAAGGATTATCAATGGCACTTGCATTATATGCTTTATCTTTTCTACAAGACAATCAAAAAAAACATGCAATACTATTATTGTTTTTATCTTTTTTAATCCATAATTCTAGTATAATATTATTTCCATATTTTTTAGTTGCTATTTTTTCTGAAAAAAATGAAAAAATGACAAAAAAAATATTGATTGTTACATTTGCAATTTTAATAGTAATTTTTTTAGGTTCATCAATTTTAAGTAAATTTAGTTTTTTTAATAATTATAAAGGGTATTTTTTGAAAATAGCTTTTAATAAAGTAGATTATAATTTTATGTTATCTTATTTTCCTTTTTTTGTGTTATTATTTTTATTTAAACAAAGCATTATTGAAAGTTCATTATTAAAAAACTATTGTAGTATTTTTTTAACTGGTTTTCTTTTCGAATTTTTACTATCTTCATCTGATTTGTCAAGAATTGCATTATATTTTTCACTTATTCAAACAGTGCTATTTCCAATATTATTAAACAAAATAAGAGATAAATATTCAAGGAAAATAATAAAAATAATTTATTATATTTGTTTAATTTTATATTTTATATATGTATTTTATATATATGGAAGAGCGGAAATATTTCCTTATAACAACATATTTTTTATATAATTAAGATTATTAGTGAAAAATAATCTTAAAATTCATTTTAAATTATTAGATAAATTGATATTTTGTTTAATAATTGTTAAATTATATAATACATATTTAACTTTTAAATATGAAAGGAAGTGGATAAATAATGCAAAAAAAAGGTGATAAAGTTAAGTTTTCAGTTTTAATACCAGTATATTATAAAGAAAAACCAGAATATTTAAGTAAAAGTTTAACAAGTATATTAAATAATACTTTAAAACCTTCTGAAATTCTTTTGATTGAAGATGGAAAACTTACTAGAGAATTAGATGTAGTCATAGAAAAATTTAAAAAGAGATGTAATATTATAAAAATTGTGAAATTTGATGAAAATAGAGGTTTAGGTTTTGCTTTGGCTGATGGTGTAAAATTATGCAAGTATAATTTAATTGCAAGAATGGATTCGGATGATATTTGCCATTCTAATCGATTTGAAAAACAAATTAATTATTTAAATGAGAATGATGTTGATATTGTAGGTTCTTCTATTATTGAATATGATAACAATATGACTCAAAAATTAGATATAAAAAACGTTCCTGTAACTAATGAAGAAATTCAAAATTATATACTTAAACGAAATCCTCTTAATCATATGAGTGTGTGTTTTAAAAAAAATAAGGTATTAGATGCTGGAAATTATTTGCCAATGGACTTTTTTGAAGATTATTATTTATGGTGTCGTATGCTTCTAAATGGGGCAAAATTTTATAATTTCGAAGAACCTCTTATGGATGTTAGAGCTGGTTTATCAATGGTTAATCGTAGGGGTGGAATTCATTATATTAAATGTATATATAAATTTGAAATAAGTATATATAAACTTGGGCTTATTAATAAATTTGAATTAATAAAAAATTTGATTATTAGAAGTCTAAGCGCTATAATTCCTAATAAGCTTAGATTAATTTTATATAAGAAAAAGCTAAGAAAGAGGGTTATGGAAAATGAGTAAAATAGTGATATTTAATACATCTTTTGCTACACAAAATATGGGGGATTATATAATCGTTAAATCTTGTAAAGAAGAATTATATGATATCTTTTATAGGAACTTTGTCGTTGAATTGCCAACTCATACTCCAATAATACATAATTATCAATCTTTTGGCAAAAATCAGTTAATGCAATATTGCAATAAATCTTCTTTAAAATTTGTGACAGGTACAAATTTGTTAGCTTATAATATGTTACGACCATGGCCAAATTTTAATGTAAATCTTTTTAATTGTAAACCTTATAAAAATATGATTTTAGTTGGATGTGGTGTTACCCCAAATAAATCTAATAAAGCAAATTTATATACTAGATTTCTTTATAAAAAAATTTTGTCTAAAGATTATGTCCATTCTGTTAGAGATGATCGAACAAAAAAATTTGTTGAAAGTTTAGGATTCAAGGCTATTAATACTGGATGTGCTACAATGTGGGGATTTTCTAAAAATTTTTGTAAACAAATTCCAACAAAAAAATCAGAGGATGTAATTTTTACATTAACAGACTATTGTAAAGATGAAAAACGTGATCAAATTTTAATAGACATTTTAAATAGAAACTATAAAAATGTATATTTTTGGATTCAAGGTAGTGAAGATTACAATTATTTAAAAACATTTAATAATATTGAAAATATTAAAGTAGTTGGTTCTTCAATTAAAGAATTTGAAACTTTATTAAAAAAAGAAATTGACTACGTTGGTACTAGATTGCATGCTGGCATTTTTTCAATGCAGAATAAAAAAAGAAGTATCATTATTGCAGTAGATAATCGTGCTAAAGATATAAAAAAATCTTATAATTTAAATATTATTGATAGGGAAGAAATTGAAAAAAAATTAGAAAATAAAATATTATCTTCTTTTGAAACAAAAATTAATATAGATATAGAAAACATTAATAAATGGAAAGCACAATTTAGAAAGAGTGAAATTAATAATGAAAAATAAAATTAAAGTTACTGTTACATTGGAAGCAAATAATGTAATAAGATATAATTATAAAATCGATGGAGAATTTTCAAAATATTTTACAAAAAAAAGAGAATACTGCATTTCCTATTCTGACAATATTGAAGAAGTTCCAAAAAGTATTAGTATAATTCCATTTGTAACCAATGTATTGCCACTTGTATGGATGTTTGATGCGGAATTAATTGTAGATGAAATAGATAAATCCTTTTTTGAGAGTATAAATGATTTTAAAAAAGGTTATCAAAAAATGTACCCTCAAATAAAATTTAATGGAAAATTAACTTACAACAAACTTTGTGATAATACATACAAAGAAAATAAAAAGGTTGCAGCATTTTATAGTGGTGGCTTAGATGCAATGTCTACATTAGCTTCTCATATTGAAGAAAAACCTATCTTAATAAACATTCAAGGTTCGGAAATAAAATTAAAATATGATAAATCATTAAGAAAAATTAGGAAAAATCTTGAATATACTGCTAACCAATTTAATTTGAATATAGTTTTTATAAAATCGGAGTATAGAGAAGTCATAAATGAAAAAATGATTAATAAAATAACAAAAATGTTAATAAATGATAACTATTGGCATGCTCTACAACACGGTATTGCAATTATTGGACATGGTGCTCTACTAGCTTACAAATATAAATTAAATAAAATATATATTGCCTCTTCTTTTACTCAAGGAGATAAAGAAACATGTGCATCTGATCCATCAATAGATAATTATGTAAAATTATCTTCTACATCTGTTGTTCATGATGGATATAATTTTTCTAGAATAGATAAAGCAGAGAATGTTGGAAAATTAGTTTGTAAATATAATAAAAACGTAAAATTGCGAGTATGTTTTGAAGATTTTAGAGTGGAAAATTGCTGCCATTGTGAAAAATGCTACAGAACAATTTATGAATTAATTGCTAAAGGATATGATCCTAATAAGTTTGGATTTTTATTGAAAAATAATTTTCATAAGCAAGTAAAAAATGATTTTAAATATAGACTAGGATTAGAATATTCAAAATTTTGGAATGAAATAAAAATAGCATTTAATGAAAAAAATGAATTAAAAAATAATCCTGAATTAAATTGGGTTCTAACCTATGATTTTGAACATTGTAATAAAAAGTCAAAATATTTAATCAAATATACTTACGCCATTATAAGACGTATAAAAAAAATAATTTATTTAGTTAGAGAAAGGTAAGAAAAAATAAAAATAAATATAAATATAAATATAAATAAAGAACACAATTAATAACAATCATAAAATTTTTTTAATAAATGGAATTTTTAAAAGAAGTGGTGCATTAAAAATGATTAAAAAAATAAGCCAATTAAATCATGAAAATGTTAAAGATTAAATTTAATTTATTGAAATGTTTAATATTTTGTATGCAATTTAATAATAAATAATAAATAATAAATAAAAATAAAGGTTATATTTAAAAAGCATTATTGTTATAATTAATAATTAGATTTTAAAATGATGTGTAGTATAATAGTTTTAAGAAATGGTTAATTCTAATTTATGTTTAATGACTAAATAGTCTTGAACTGAAAGGAATGGTGTAGTTATAGTGATTAAAAAATATAAAAAAATGTCTATTATGGCAAAAGCTTCTTTATGGGCTTTTTTTGCTAGTATTGTTCAAAAGGGTATTACTGTATTAGCAACTCCAATATTTACTAGAATTTTGACAACTAGTGAATATGCTCAATATACATTGTATCAGTCTTGGTACGATATATTTATTATATTTGCTACTTTAAATGTTTTTAATTATGCAACTTATTCAGCCATGAAAGAGTTTAAAGATGATAGAGATGGTTTTATTGCTACTGCTCAAACATTGGTAACAGGTTTATGTTTACTTTGCTTTATAATTTATTATGTTGCTCATATTTTTGTTGGTGATATAATTGGCTTTCCAATACCAATTGTTTTAATTATGTTTTTAGACATTTTGTTTTTTGCATCATTTAATTTATGGGCATCTAAGGAAAGATATGTTTTTAAATATAAACTAATGACCATCTTATCTGTTATAATTGGCATATTAGGTCCAATTTTAGGATTAATAGCAATTCACTTTTCAACTAATAGAGGTTATGGCCATATTTATGGTGTAGCTTTTGTAAATATAATAATAGGTTTAGGAGTATATATTTATAATTTAGTAAAATCTAAAAATAGATTTAATAAAAAGTATGTTAAATTTATTTTTGCTTATTGTATTCCTTTAATTCCTCATTTCTTATCTTCAAAATTACTTACTAGATTTGATCGAATTATGATTAATGAAATGTGTGGGGCTGCTCAAGCTGGTATCTATGGTTTAGCATATAGTTTGTCATCTCTTGTGATGTTAGTAAATGATGCTATTTTAAAATCATTAACACCATGGACTTACCAAACTATAAGTAAAGGGGATAAAAAAGGATTTAAGAGTTTAAAAAAGAATACCAATTACTTTATTATTTTGGTTGCTATTGCTAATTTATTATTGGTTTTATTTGCTCCTGAAATAGTTAAGATATTTGCTCCTGCTGAATATTATGAGGCAATTTATGTAATACCACCTATATCAACAAGTGTATATTTTACATTCTTATTTAATGTTTATGCAAATATTGAATATTATTATTCAGAAACAAAATTTGTTGCTTTAGCCTCTATAATGTCCGCTGTAACTAATGTAGTTTTAAATTTAATTTTTATTAATGTATTTGGATATTTAGCTGCAGGATTTACAACTTTAGTAAGTTATATTTTATATGCTTTAGGACATTATATCTTTATGAAAATGACTTGCAAGAAACATGCCAAAGGTTATAATTATTATGATAATAAAAGTATCTTAATTATCTCAATAGTATTTGTGTTATGTTCATTACTTGTAATACCTTTATATAATACAGTCGTTTTAAGATATGCGTTAATTTTAGGTTTATTTATGTTTATTATTTTTAATAGTAAAAAAATAATTAATATAATAAGTAAAAAATAAAAATTGAAAAAATAAATTAGAAGAAGTATAATAGTTAAAAGTTAAAGACAATTTATTCTTTTTCTTTATTCTAATTCTTTTATGGAATTATTAAAAAAATTAATTGAACACGTAATAGAAAAAGGGAAATTTTAAAATTTTTAATGAAAGAGTGGTAATATGTTAAAAAGTGACTTTGATAAGGCTACTACAATAAAAATACTAAATCTTAAGTTTAAAATAAGCCAGATCACTGGGGGGGGGGTTATTTTTAAGGCAATTAGATTTATAAGAATAAGAAAATATAGGAAACTATGTCATAAAAATAATTCTTTTATAGGAGTTAGCTCCGACATACCTACTGATTTACATTTAATTACTTTTCCACATGGAATAAGTGGTGTCTATATTTCTGAAAAAGCAAAAATAGGTAATAATTGTACTATTTTTCAACAGGTAACAATAGGAAGTAATACTTTAAGTGATTCTAAACACTATGGTGCACCTACTATAGGAAATAATGTGTATATTGGAGCAGGCGCTAAAATAATAGGGAATGTAAATATTGGAGATGATGTTCGTATTGGCGCAAATGCTGTTATAGTAAATGATATCCCGAGTAATTCAACAGTTGTTGTATCACCCAATAGAGTTATTGCTCATCATAATAAAAGAGATAATACTTTTAAGTCAATAGATAAATTAAAATAGGAAAATAATTAAATAATTTTAATATAAGTTATGTATGTTATGGTTTAACTTTAATAAATTTATTTAGTGTTAAATAAAGAAGCTTAAACTTTGTTTGATTTATTAATTAAATCAAATCAAACTAGAAAAGAACATATTGTTAATATGATAATGAATAAGAAACCTAAAACTGTTGGAATATATCGTTTAACAATGAAAACTAATTCTGATAATTTTAGAGCGAGCGCTATTCAAGATATTATTTTATATTTAAAAGATAATAATGTTAAAGTAGTAATCTATGAACCAACTTTAAATAGTGAAGTATTTGCTGATTGTGAAGTTGTTAAAGACTTTGATGAATTTAAAAAAATATCTGATGTAATCTTAGCAAATAGACAAGAAAAAATATTAGATGAAGTTAAAGATAAAGTATATACTAGAGATATTTATAATCGTGACTAATTTTGTCATATTTAGGCGAATATCTTGTATATAAAAATTAAATCTGGGTATAATATCATAACAGGTGGGGATATTATGCAGTGGATTTTAATTATAATATTAATTTTAATTACAATAATGTTTAGTTTGTTCTTTATTTGTTCATTAATATTAGCTAAAAGAACAGATATTAATTAAGTGTTAATTTATAACGCTTTTTTATTTTGTTAATTAATATTATTAAAATTATATATAGTATAATATTTGTGTAAAATAGTGTAAATTTACGTCAACTAAAAAAATATACCAAAATTGAAAATTGGTATTATTTTTTTTACCAATTTTGAAAATTCGCTAGACCAATTTTGAAA
>CANRMU010000026.1 GCA_947631895.1 uncultured Bacilli bacterium
TTAAAAATTAGGTACAATGGTGTTATACCATTTTTTGATGCTCAAAAAATGCCATAACTTGCTAAACATTATATCATGCTTTCTAGTAATTTTAACTAATCAATATCTAAATTTTTTTTGATTATACAAAATACGGCATATAAAGGAACTGATTTAATATTATTTTTAAAGCCAAAATTTTTACTAGAAATTTTTATTCCATATCGTGGCTTATATTCTTCCATATAATTATTTAGGCTTCTTGATTTAGTATGAATGTTAGATTTAACTTCAATAGGAATTATTAAACCTTTTTCAGATTGTAAAACAAAATCTAATTTGCTGTTAAAATCATTTTTCCAATAATTTAAATTTAAACCATTATATTTTAAGGAACATGCAACATAATTTTCGGTAAGCATACCAATCATTAATTCATTAACAGCTTCGCGATTTTTTATTAAATAAATTGGAAACTCACTTAAATTGGTAAGAAGGCCAACATCATTCATATATAATTTAAACGAATCTAGTTCTTCATACATTTTTAATGGTACACCTATTTTAGTTTTAAGACATTTATTAGCAACACCGGCATTTACTAACCAATTAATGGAGTCACCAAAAATAGAACTAGTTCCTCCCTTTTGGACTAACTTATATTGAAACTTTTTATTTTCTTTAGCAAGTTGAACTGGAATAGAATCAAAAGTAGCTATAATTTTAGGAGCATCAGTTGTTTCACTATATTTAGTAATATCATTTTTATATGATTCAATAATTGATGTTTGATAATCAATAGCTGTTATCAGTGAATTAGAATTAATAAATTCATTTACTACTTCTGGCATTCCACCAATTGCTAAATAGTTATAGTATAAATCTAATGCTTCTTTGTGAAGCAATGAAGGCATTTGTTCATTTGTCTTATAGCATTCCTTTATTTTTTCTAATAATAAATCATTTTTAGTATTAATTAAAAATTCATCAAAAGATAATGGATAAATTGTCAAAAAGTCTACTTTACCTACAGGAAAAGAAAAATCTTTTTTGTTGATATGAACACCAAGTAAACTTCCAGCACCAATAACATAATATTCTGGTGCTTCTTCACAAAAATATTTTAATGAAGTTAAGGCTCTAGTATTTTTTTGAATTTCATCAAAAAATATTAAAGTTGTATCTTTATCAATTTTTTTGTTAAAAATTATTTCTAAATTATTAATTATGTATTTTGGAGATATATTTTCATTAATTATTTTGTCTACAATATTATTTGTTTCAAAGTTAATATAAATAATATCTTTAAACTGTTCTTCAGCAAACTTTTTTACTAAATAAGTTTTTCCGACTTGTCTTGCTCCATAAAGTAATAAGGGTTTCCTATTTTTTTTATTTTTCCAAGATATTAAATCATTCATAGCTTTTCTTTGCATAATATTCACCTAATGATAATATACTCTATAACTCAAAAAAAATCAATGATTTTACAGCTTTTTTTGAGTTATAGAGTTTTTAAATATTAAAAAAATGATTATTAATCATCTTCAAAATAATAATCATCATCTTCTATATCTTCTTCTTCAAAACTTGTTAAATCATAATTGCCATTTCTAACTAAATCTTTTTGCCATTCAAGCAAACCATAGTTTTCCATTTCTTCTACTAATTGTTCTTTTTTTTCTTTCTTTTCTTGCTCTTCAAGAAATGAGAAAAAGCCTAAAGATTGTTTACTTTTATTATTATCTTTAAAAAATAAATCTTTAAATATTCCCATATCCATACCTCTTAAAATAATCATTATTATTGTTTGTTAAATAAATCCTTCCCATTCTTCTCCTTCATATTCATTAATATTAATAAGTGTTCTTACAAAATTATCCATATTTTCATCAATTGTTTTACATAATTTAATATATTCTAAATAATTAATATTGCCACTTTGACTCATACATTCATAAAACATTTTTATACTATTAGCTTCTTTTTTTAAATTACTTTCTGATGCCCATGAACATTTTCTAATAAACCAATCATTTAAAAAAGGATAAACTTTATCAATTCCATCTTCCATTTTAGTTACTTTATGATAGTTTAAATAATTATTAATATATAATTTAGCATTTTCTATATGATTATTAATAGTTCCTTTATATAAATTTTTATGTTGTAACCAAATATTAAATATTTTGAAAAATTTTTCATTTCTTTTAATATTTTTTTCTAATTTAATTTCATATATATCATTGTCTTCCATAAAACTTCACCCCTATTCATTAACATATTTATCATTTACATTAATAAAAACACTAGCATCATTTTTAGACATTTTATATAACATTAAAGTATTTTCAAAACTAGAATTTTCTTTAAATTTATTTTTCTTTAAAAAATTATTAAATTGTTTAGATTTAGATGTAAAAGCACAATTTAAACCAGTAGCAATAGACGTATCATCATACGTAATAAGACGATTATAGATATATAATTTAATTTCATTAGATGATATATAAGAACTACTAAGCGCGACATCAACAACTTGATATTGTTTTTTAGTAAATACATCTTCATATATAACATAACCATTATCTCTATCAACATCTTTTATTAAAAATAAACTAACAACTGAATTTTTCATAGCTTCAAGCATTTTATTTTTTTCAGCATTTTTATATTTTTTATTTTCTAAATAAATATCAACTACTGATTTAATTGAAGGAAGATTATCATAAATTATTAAATCTAAGAAAATTCTAAAATCATCAAGATTATCTAAATCTAGCCCAAAGCCAATTTTTTCTATTATATTTCTAATTTCTTTAATGTTTTCAGAAGAATAATAATTAAAAATTTCGTCCTCATAAATATTATCTTGCATATCAGCCATTATAGCATTATGTATATTTCTTATCTTTCGATATTTTTTAATATGGCTCTTATTTTTTAAACGGATGTTATTTATATCAACTAATAAATCGATACTTTTATGATAATCGTCATTATTAATATCTTTAAAATTGTCATTCATGATATCACTTCTTTCATAATTGTTATAAATTATAACATGCCTAGATTATAAAGTAAATTAAAAGGCTTATCTAGGCATTTTTTCTTATAAAGCAGAAAAAAAGAGAAGAATTATTTCTCTTTACTAACTGTTATATCTTCTCCTCTTATACTTTTTCCTATTGATATTAATTCATTAGTTGTTAAATCATTGCCCGCTAAATAATAACTTATATTATCTTTTGTCCAAGTAAGACTATTAGCTCCTAGGGCCCCATAAGTATCACTTACTATTAATGGATCACCATATACTGGTATTATTTCAAATTCTTCTGATGCACTTGCTTTTTCTTCAACTAATACAAAGTTTTTTTCTCCTCCAAATGTTAATATTACTCTATTACCATTATCAGTATTTACTTTATCAGATGTTGATAAGTAAGTATTACTTGGAATATATAATGGATACATAATATTTTCTAATAAACCAGTTTCACAACTATCTCCTTCACAATTAGCTTTTTCTTCTTTACAAGTACTTTCTGTACAAGTTTCTTTAGTCTTTTCTTTCTTAGTAGTATCCTCTTTTGCCTCTTTCTTTTCTTCTTTAGGTTCTTCTTTAATATATTCTTCTAATTTAAAATCATCTTCACTTAAAGAGGCATTATAATCAATAGATGTAAAAGTAACTTTCATTTTTAACTTATCTTTTTCATCATATACTTCATTCTTCTTTAAATTACCATCTTTATCTATTGTAACTTTTTGATATTTTAATTCTGGATTATTAGGATAATTTACACTAGACCTTATAACATAATCATTATCTAACTTTTCTAAACTACTATTTTGATCACTTTTTAAATCATTAGTTATAGCCTTTAACAAATAACTTTGACTAGAATTATCTGGCCATTCACTTTGAAATTTAAAACTTTTATTTAAACTTGGTGTTATAACATAAACCGCATCATTATTTTTAAGTAAAACTTGTTCATGATTATTAGTTTGATTTACCATTACTACTTTATAAAAATTATCTTTCATAAAATCAGCTTCTATACTATACGTAAATGTTTCTTCATCATCATATATTTCCATATTACCTTTTAAACTATAACTTTTAGTATTATTAACTTTATTAGCAAAATCATTTATAACATTTTTAGTATTCTTTTTCCCACACCCCGTTATAAATAAACTAACAACTAATAATAAGATTAAAACTTTTTTCATTAAACCACTTTCCTTTTCTAATTAACTATATTTATAATTATTTAAAATATGAATGTATAAAATAAAAATTATCGTTCATACTACTCTTAGTAAGGAGAGTGTTTATGGAAATTATTTATAAGATATGTTTATTCTTTACAGTATTAGGTGCCTTAAACTGGGGATTAATCGGTTTATTTGATTTTAATCTTGTTACTACTATTTTTGAAGAAGGCTCTATTATAGTAAAAATAATTTATATTTTAATAGGTTTATGTGGACTTATTGATATAGGTATGTTCTTTAATCATTTAGAAACTAACGAATAAAAAGGCTTTAAGTCTTTTTTTTCTTGTATTTTAAAAATTATTATTTATAATATAAGCCTAAAGGAAGTAATATTATGCAAAATATAAATGATGATTTAATTGTTGATAATTATCTTAAATCTTATTTAGAATATATTGGCAATTTTCCAATTTTATCTAAAGATGAAATTAATACTTTATTTAAAAATAAAGATTATGAAACAATCTATAATCATAATTTAAAACTAGTTCCTTTTATTGCTAAAAAGTTTATTAAAAATAAAGGAGAATTTTCTTTTATGGATTTAATTCAAGAAGGTAATATTGGTTTAATGGACGCGATAAAGAAATATGATTATACTTTAAATAATGCTTTTTCTACTTATGCTGCTTTTTGGATTAGACAAAAAATAACTTTAGCAATTGCTAGAAATTCTCGAATTATTAATTTATCTTATAATATGCATTATGATTATAATAAATATCAAAAATGTTTAAATAAATTAACTATTACTTTAGGTCGTAATCCTACTTTAGAAGAATTAGCTTGTGAATTAAATATTTCAATTAGTAAGTTAAAAGATATTATTAATAGTGAAAAAACTGTAAGTAGTTTAGATACTAGTGAAGATTGGAAAGAATATAATAAAGAATCTTATGAATTAGATGAAGATAATATTTTAGATATAATGTTAGCTAATAAAATAATTAAATACGCTAAAATAAGTAAGAAAGATTTTGATATTTTAACTGATTACTATTATTATGAAATACCTGTTAAAACAATTAGTTTAAAATATAATTGTACTAGACAAAATATTGAAGCTAGTTTAAAAAGTTCATTAAAAAAAATAACGATTGCTAAAGAAGAAATTAATAATCCTGAAATAACAAAATTAAGTGAACTTAATATTTATGAATTATATCGTTTTTTAATGACTCGTTCGATAAGACAAATAGTTAATTATTTTAAAAAATTTTCTAGCGATTTAATCTTTGAATTATTTAATTATGCTGAATTAAATGCTGAAGAAATAATGATTTTAAATAAATTATTGGGTATTAATGAATTAATTATTTATACTCCTAATGATCTTGAAAAAATGTATAATTATGATAAAGATATATTAAATACTAAAATTAAAACAAGTTTTCATAAACTTGCTTCATTAATAAAACTTCTTTATCCCCAAGAAACTAAAACAAGGACTAAAAAAATTAATCACAATTAAAATCATCTAGTAATTGTTTATCAGCAAAATAATTTAATTTCATAGCATTTTTGACTTCTTTTAAAGTTTCTTTGGCAATACTTTGGGCATACATTGTACCTTCTTTTAATATATCATATACTTCATCTAAATGTTTTTCGTAATATTCTCTTTTTTCGCGAATAGGTTTTAAAAAATCTTCTAAAATTTGTAATAAAAATTTTTTGATTTTAACGTCTCCTATTCCTCCTTGTTCATAAGCTTTCTTTAGTTCATCTAAATTTTTAAATTCAGGATAATATTTAGCAAAATCTTCAGATGTTGAAAAAGCATCTAAATAAGCAAATACAGTATTACCTTCAATATGTCCTGGATCTTCTACTTTAATATGTAATGGATCAGTATACATACCCATTACTTTCTTTTTTAATTCTTCATAACTATCACTTAAATAAATACAATTACCTAAACTTTTACTCATTTTAGCATTACCATCGGTACCAGGTAGTCTAAAACAAGCTTTATTATCTGGAAGTAATTCATTAGGTAACACTAAAACATCACCATATATCCGATTAAAAGATCTTACAATTTCTCTTGTTTGTTCAATCATTGGTAATTGATCATCACCTACAGGTACAATACTAGCTTTAAAAGCTGTAATATCAGCTGCTTGACTTATTGGATAAGTAAAAAATCCTACCGGAATACTTTCGCCAAATTCTTTTGATTTAATTTCTTGTTTAACAGTTGGATTACGTTCTAATCTTGAAACGGTAACTAAATTGGCATAATAAAAAGTAAGTTCCGTTAATTCACTAATCTCTGACTGTACAAAAATATGAACTTTTTTAGGATCAATACCAATTGATAAATAATCTATAGCAACATTAATAATACTATCTCTAATCTTTTTAGGATTACTAGCATTATCTGTTAAAGCTTGAGCATCCGCAATCATAATAAAGAAATCATCATAATCTCCTTTTTCTTGTAATTTCAAACGACTAGCTAACGTCCCAACATAATGGCCAATATGTAATTTACCAGTTGGACGATCTCCAGTTAAAATATTTTTTTTCATAAAAACCTACCTTCCTATCTCACATGTCGATATATCATATAAACCAAATACATGGAATAACAAATCTAATATTAATGGTAAAAAGACAACTAAAACCGCTATTACTATACGTTTAATGGTTCTAATATTAGCTTTTTTAGTATCGCCGTTACTTAAAGATTTCATATAATCAATAATTGTCATAAAAATCGCAATAACAGGCGCTAAAAACTGCATAAATTTAAAAACACCATCTAATATTTTTTTAAATTCAGTTGGTTCTCCATTTTCTTTAACAAAAATGGTTTGACAAGTAAAATTATCATCTCTATCAGGCATAGATACAAAACCATTTTCATATATATCATAGGTTAATCCATCTTCAGAATCATTATCAGTTAAAAATTTATCATCTACTTCAACAGTTTCTCCATACTTTAATCTAATTATTCCATATATTTTCATTCCTAAATTATTAGTAACTTTCTTAAAACTTTCCCATTTGCCTCCAACACTATGATTTACATTAGTTCCTCTTCCAGCATCTAAATATTCTCTATTACCATTACTATTTTTACCAATATAGATATTCATATGTCCATTATAATATAGTATATCACCAGCTTCTAAATCAATATCATTTTCACTTTTTCCATTATAAGTATAAATATTGGCAACAGCTTTTAATCTTCCTTCGGTATTTTCACCAACATATACTAAATTATGTTCATCATTAGCCCATATCTTATTATTTCGATCAAAAACCCCAAATCTTTGTAAAGCATGAACAACCATAAGTGCACAATTGGTAGTTCTTTCACTAGCATTTTGAGCATCTTCCCAATAAGTTTTATTGTTAGTATTTTTATATACCCAGTTACCATCGCCAACCATTATATCTGTCCATTCTTTAGCAGTTGAAAGCCATTTATCACGTGAACCAATAGTTATTTTTTGAGCATAAACATTCTCAAATGATAAAAAAGAAAGAACAATCAAAAAAGAAAACCATAATCTTAATTTTTTATCCACGCTAAAACCTCTTTCTATAATTATCATTATACACTAAAAAGTTAAAAAGTTAAATTTTTAATGTTCTTTCATAATTATGACTATATGCATCTAAATGATATAAATTTTCATACAAACCTTTTAATAATTCTAAAAAATCACTTCGATCACTTTCACTACATATTTTTAAAATACTTTCTACATCACTTATATCTTGTAAATTATTTTGAATATCAATTACTTTATTAGTTTGTAATAATGATTTAGCTTTAAGAATTAAAAATGAATAAGCTTTTTCATCAATTAATAAAGCATCATATAAACGATCAATATCAGCATCACAAGCTTGATGTTGTTCTTCTAAAATAAGTACATAATTTACATAACGAATATATTCATCATAAGATATTTTAATATTATTTTCTTCAATTTTTTTTAATATTTCATCTAATTTTTCAGCCATTTCTTTAAGTTCTTTATTAGTATAACCTAATTTAACATTACTAATTTTTAAATCCATACTAAGAGGTTTTTCATCTTTAATTGCTTTCTTTTCTTTTAAACTATTTAAATATATTTTTACAGAATCTATACTTTTCTTATCTAAATTAACAGATTCAAAATATTTAACAATTTCATCGATATCTAAACATTCATAAGCTTTTTTAATTTGCTTAGCAATCTTTACTTTAACTAAACGATTTTTTTCTTCAGATTGTAACATTTTAAATATTTCATAATGATATCTATTTAATTCAACATCTTCTTCACTACTAATTAAATACTTAACATCTAATATAAATTGTTCTAAAGAAATACCTCTTTCTTCATAAATATTTCGATATTTCATAAAATCTATTTTAGAATATGGATTACTATCAATTATTTTAAGATTATTAAGTAATATTTTAATTATTAATAAACCACGATTATATCCTTCATAATTAAAATAATCTAATAAACATGTTAAATCATTAAAATCAATTATATTTATACTTTCCATATTTTCATTATTAAAAATTTCAATAAGTTTATTAACAAAATAATTATTTTGTTCACTATAAACTCTAGTATCTAACAATTCTTTTAACTTATTAACAAATTCTTTTTCAACAGTTTTCATATATCCCCCTAAAAACAATATTATCTTAGCAAAATATTGCATTAAAAGCAATAAATAGTTATAATACATATAGAAAACGTTTATATATGTTTTCTATAAAATGAAGAAGATTTTTAGCAATCTCAATTTTTCCTACATTGTTGCTAATATTAATATTTCATTTCTTTCAGTATTCATTTGAAATATTATATCTTCTTCTCTACTTAGAAAAGCTAACAAACTCTTTGGTTAGTTTTTTTATTCAATTTTTTTTAAATGCCTCAAAAAAGACCCATAATAGGATCTAACAAAAATAATTTTAATTTTCATATGAAGCAATTATATCAGATATTGAATTAGATAATTGTTTTTGATTGTAATATATGTCTTCATTTATTTCCTTACTTAATTGATTAATTTCTTTTCTAATACTATTCATATAATTTTTATAATGCAATTTATTTAATAACTTATCATTATTACAAACGAAGATGTAACAATCTTTTTCTAGTTCACTTCCCTTGATTATTTTATTACCAATTTTTTTCAAATATTCAAGATTTATTTCAATATAATACATCTCAGTACCTGTAAAACCTATAACATCTTGATTTAACAGATTATTAACACATATAAATTTTCCATCATTACTATCAAAATTTTCAATATTTATACTATAAATTTTAGTTTTGTATTTTCCTGTTTCACAATATTTATCTTTTAAATAAAAGGCACCTATATTATATAAGCAATCTTCAGATAAGCCATATTTAAAAATAATTGAAATATTACTTTCATAAACCAATTCTTTTTCTGATTTTAAAGAATTCCCTAATCTAGTTAACTCATATTCATTTTTCAAAATTTTTAATGGTATATCTAATACTTCACTTAATAATTTAGTTATAAATTTTATACTAGCTTTTGAATCACTATTAAAAATTTTTTCAACTATTTTTTCATTTAATAACCCAAATTTTTCTATTGTTTTATTGTCTTCTTTCAAAAATTATTACCTCCACTTATATTATAATAAATATTTTACAATTACCAAAATGATTGCTATAGCAAGTAATATAAATATAATAGAAAATAAGTATTTCTCTCTTTCTGGCATAACTATTACCTCCTTTTATATTATCACTATAGCAAACTTTAATATCTTATGTCAATAATAACTATAACAAACCTTTAATTTTGTAAAAAGTT
>CANRMU010000027.1 GCA_947631895.1 uncultured Bacilli bacterium
TTTACATAAAGTTTTGTTAATTCATATTCTTCTAAAACTTGAACATTTATTTTAACTTCATCACCTACTTTAGCACTACTTAAACAATCAATTACTATTCCATCAATATTTTCTATAATAATATTATGAGTTTTTTTAGTTACATCAACATTAATATAAACATCTTCATTTGGCATGATAAATGAATTATCATTAATTTCTATTTTAGTTCCATCTTTTTTTGTTACACTAAAATCATTTAAGTCATAATCATCATGAACTTTTAAATTATAAACTACTTGTTCATTTTTTAAAGATTCTTCAGCGATTTCTAAATCATATCCTACTTGATTACTTGGAAAATGAATATTAAAAATAGCTGGAACAACTTTTATTTCTAATGTTGAATTTGCTGTACAAGGTTTTAAAACTTCAGTAAAATTTGGTCTAGTTGGATGATTAGAATCATAATAGTAACCATATTCTTTATAATCATCAATAACAATATCTGTCGTAAAAGTACCTAAATTATCTCCTTTAACATAAAAGCCATCTTCTTCTTCTCTTATTTCAAAAGTATAATTATTTTCAATATGATAACTACCTTCCCATTCTTTAGGAATATAAGTCCATTCTCCTTGTTTAACTTCATAAGAAAACTTTTTTTCTTCTATCATTTCTTTACCTTGTTTTAATAATTCATCACTTATTTGATGATATTTATTAGTATCAAAAGAAAATGATATTGTATCTTTATTTGATTTAGCATAATTTTCAAAAATATATAATTGCATTGCTAGTCGTTTATCTATATTTTCATTAGATGATTCTTTACCATTAGTTGTTAAATATAAAGCATTAATTTCATATGGTTCCATATATAATCTACGATCTCTTTTAGTATAAGTTGAATTATCTACAAAAGCTGCATTACCTCTTTCTTGAAATAATGGTAAATTATTAATAGTATCAACTGCTAAGTAAAAAGAATACTGTTTACCATTATTTGTATAAGTATAATTATATGGTTGCTCTTGTTTAATATTTAAATCTAATGCTTTTCCTTCTTTCATTCCTATTAAAGATAAAAGTAAGGATATTCCTAATAAAACTAGTCCACCTTTTTTTCGATTATTATTTTTCATTTTAAACTCCTTCTAGGAGTTTTTGTCTTTTAAGCAATTACTATTATATTTAAATATTAAACATTTTCAATAAACTTCTTGTTTTTCGACAAAATTTCTATTAAATAGAATAAAATATTAGTTAGAAAACCACCTATAAAAGCTCCAGTTATATTATTAATAAAATAAGTACCAATAAAAATTAAAATACCTCCTATAATTGCATAGATAATTTGATAATTATATTTTATTGGCGAATAATTATTAAATGGCATATAAAAGATTGAAACAAAAATAACTGATGAATTTAATAAATTTAAAAATAAATTAGAATCTGCTTTACTAAGTGAATATATTAAGGTTAATAAACTATAAGTTCCAATTGTTATAAAAGGAATTTCTTTTTTATAATAAAATCTGGTGCATAAAATAATTAAACAAATAAACATTAAAATAATACTTGTAATCCCAACACCACCAACACTTTTACCAAGAAATACATCTAATGTTTGATAAAAAATAGGTATTTTACTTTCAATAGCATTATAAAAATTGGCATGTCCTAAATACATTAAAAAAATGGATGTTATAAATAAAGGAGATATAGTTATTTTAAATTTATTAAAAATAAATAAAATAATAAAAATAACAATACTAGATATTAAAAATGATAAGTTATATGGTAATACAATTGATATTAAAAATCCTAATAAATAATTTTTTTCTAATTTATGATAAAGAATTAAATCAACTAATATTCCACTTATTAAACCACTTAAAGCTAACATTAAAGGTTTTAATGCTTCTATTAAAGATAATTGTTTACTAAAATAATAGCTTAAACCATTTTTATAAAAACCAAAGCAAGCTAATAAAAGTAACAGAAACAACCATATTAAATTATCAAACTTAATCTTTTTATCATAATGGTTACTCACTTTTTATCCCTCCTTAGCTTTATAAAACTTGGACATACATACTCACATAAACCACAAGAAATACATTTATCCATTTTCTTATTAAAAATAGGTTCACATCCCATTGGACAAACTTTAAGACATTTACCACAAGAAATACAAGGACTTTCTTTTTCTTCATCATTTAAAAATAATACTGATTTAATTTTTTCATCTATAATCAAATTATCAATTTCAATACTCCCATTTAAAATATTATTTATATGAGCTTTCTTATCTTTAATTTTTAAACGTTCTAAAACTTCATTTAAATTAGTTCCTTTTTTAACTTTAATAACTTCTCTATTTAAGATATTACCACTTATTGTTACATAACAATCTAAAAAAGGTTGATGATAAAAAAGAGCAGCCAAAATATTTAAGGCATTATCTATATCAATTATACTCATCTTAGTATTAAAATGTTTTTCTAAAAGTAAATTATTGGCAATGGGATATATATCTGGTAAAAGCGTTATGGAAATGAAAGGATATCTTCCTAAAATATTAGAAAATAAGCTTATACTTTCTGAATCATTTTCTTTTAATAAAATTTTAACTTCAACAAAACCATCTATTTCTCTTAAAATATCTAAAACATCTAGGATATCATCAATATATTTATCAAATATAAACTTATTATTAGCATTATAAATATCATCCGTTAAAGCTTTAAAATATAGGGTATCACCTATTTTTTCTAAATTAAATTCGGGATAATATTTATTAATTAATTCTAATATTTCTTTTTTTTCATATTTTAATTTTTTCTTATTTTTCTTTCTTTGTTCTTCTTTAAAATTATTTTTAATAACTAAATATTTTTGATTATTTAAAGTTACTATATTTTTTAAAGTTCCACTTATGGGACTAAATAACTTTTGATTATTATTAGAAAATAATAATTCCCCTTTTTTTACAGTATTAGTTTTAATATTTAAAGATGCTTTATTTATAATGGGAATATATACTTCTTTAGGGTCAAAAAAATCATCTAAAAAATTACTTACTAAAATATTATTATCTTTTTTGATACTTATATTCTTCATAACAATCACAAACTAATTTTATCAAATTTTTAATGAAAAGTCTTTATATTATATAAAATTATCATAAAATTAAAAAAGTTAGATTATTTTAGATTCCACCAAAGAATTCAAATAAATCTAACACAATTAAAATTATACACATTTAATATTATACACATTTTTTGAAAAAAAGAAAGTTTTTTTTCACTACTTACTATTTAATATACATTCTTCCCTGATACCTGTTACGATATTCTTGTTTTATTTTTTTTAAATAATAATTATTTAATAATTGATGAGTATTATTTTTTAAAACTATATGATCAATATCATAATCATCAACTATTCTAAATATTTTATTTTTTAAACCTTCCATATCTTCTAAATCTAAAGAATAATTAATATCTACAAATAAGGTTTCATTTTGATAATAAAGCTCCACAAGAATCACCATAGATAGTGTAACAAATAATCTAAAGAAGAAGTATCAATTCGACAAAAATAGTCAAAAAAAAAGATTAATCACGACGATGTTTTCTTGCGTTCTTAATCATTTCTTTTTTAGCATTTCTTCTCTTCACGCCAGGTTTTTCATAATGTTTTCTTTTCTTTAGTTCAGAAGGGACACCACTTTTAGCAAATTTTACTTTAAATTTTCTTAATGCGTTGTCAATATTTCCATCTTTAACGATTACTTTATTTGAATTCATATATTATCCCTCCCTTCCTTGTTTTTCTAATGAAAATTATAGCACTAGAAATTGATAATAACAAGTAAAAATCGCTATTATTAAGGATATTCTTAGTTCTCAAAGTAAAAGTCAAAATTTAATATATAGCATATTTATGTTTGCTATAATTATTTTATAAATATTTAATTTAGTTTGGTAACATGTAAAACTTCCCATTTGAATCAATATAATAAAATTACCTAGCTTAAAAAATAAGTTAGGTAATAAAACAATATTTTTTAAATTTAGTAAATACCATAATTCCAAAATTTCTAACTATTAACAACTTTATCAGTTATAAAATATAAATCATTTAAATCATAACTACTATCTTTATGAATACCATATAAAAATACATCTATTTTTTTATTTTTAAAATAATCATGAATCTTACTTGTATAAACACTTTCTAACAAACAAATAAAATCAAATTCTTCATAATTATTATCGGAATTCAAAACATAATTTAAATATCCTACTTTATAATTTCTTTCCATTAAAGATAATTTTTTAATTATGTTTTTATGAAAACTCATTAAATAAATATTTTTATTTTTTTCTTTAATTAATATTTTATGTAATTTTAAATAATCGATTTTTAAATCTTTAATTTCAATTAAAAATATTTTATTACTATTTAATTTAAGTAAATCTTTTAATGTAGTAATACCTTCTAATTCTTTTAATGTTGTGATACTTATTAGTTTCAAATTATATATAGGACTATGATGAATTACAAAATAACCATCTAAAGTAGTCCATATATCACATTCAAATCCTACGTAATTCTCGTCATTAATAGCATTTAAAAAAGAAGGTATTGTATTTTCTTTAGAATTATTTATTTTTAAACCACGATGGGCAATTAAATTTTTCATACTATATTTTATGTTTTTTCTTAAATCCTAAAACTATTACTTTAAATAAAATTAGAATAATAAAAGCACAAGTGCCAAAAACATAAAATTCTAAATATTTAATTTTTTTTACTTCTGGTTTAGAATTATTACTTTCTTTAAAAACCGGAACATCTTCAACAATATTTTTATAAAAAGTATATTTTTCTAATTCTTCATTATTATTAAATACCGTATAAACAGCTTTTTCATTATCTTCCTTAATTTCAACTGTATTTTTTTCATCTATTAAATTATAATTAGCTTTTATTTTAGTTTCACCTTCAACTAAATAAACCGTATAATCATTTACTTTAGAATCAAAAGGAATTGATAATTTACCATTTAATACTTCAAAATGTTTAATTGTTTCAGCATTAACATTAAAACTTAAAAATAATAAAAGAAAAAAGAATAATTTTTTCATGAGTCCTCCTATATCATTTTTAATAAAATTTCATTCATTACATATAGTTTGTCCTCAGGAATAAAAATATATTCTTTTTTTTGTTTTAATTCTTTATTTTTTATTAAAGGTTTTATTGGATAGGCATCTTCAATATTAACTTGATATTTATTTTTAAATTCATTCATATTAATCCCTTTTATTTTTCTTAAACCAAGCATTATTTCATTATCCATTATTTCTTTTTTAGATAAAGGTTTTTCTTCACTTCGAAAATCTTCCATAATATATTTAAAGAAATTTCTAGTATTAGTATATCTTGCTTTATCAACGTATCCACTAGCACCTAAACCAAAACCATAATATTCACCATTTTCCCAATAATTTAAATTATGAATTGATTCATAACCTTTTCTTGCAAAATTACTAATTTCATAATGGTTAAATCCTGATCTAATTAAGATTTCACTTAAAGTCTCATACATTAATACTTCATCTTCTTCATCTAATTTAGGAATATTATTTACTTTAAGTAAAGTATGGTCTTCTAAAATTAAACTATAAGTACTAATATGATCAGGTTTTAATTTTAAAAATAATTTTAAATCTTTTCTTAAATCTTCTAATGTTTCATTATAAAAACCATACATTAAATCTAAACTAATATTATCAAAACCTAAACTTCTTGCTAAATTAATTTTTTCTTTGGCATCTTTAAATTCATGATGTCTTCCCAGTAAATCTTGTAAATGGGGAATAAAACTTTGAATTCCTATACTAAGTCTTGTTACATTATAAAATTTTAATAACTTTAACATTTGCATATTAATATCTTCTAAATTACATTCAAAAGTAAATTCAATATTTTTCATTTTTTTAAATTTTTTAGTTAAATTTAAAAGATATTCTAATTCTTGTAAAGATAATGCTGATGGAGTTCCTCCACCAATATAAATAGTTCTAATATTATCATCCATATAATAATTATCTATTTCATTACTTAATTTTTTTAAATAAGGTCTAGCCCAAGATGAATCATAAAACATTTTACAAAAATCACAATAAGAACAAATTTTTTTACAAAATGGAATATGAATGTATACACTTCTCATATTTAATACCTCCAATTTAAATCTTTTATCATACACTCATAACCATTATATCATGTTTTTTTAAAACCTATTTATTTTTTCGATGTAATTTTCTTTGAAACATTTTTAAAGTTTCTTTATTATATTCTTCTACTTTTAAAATTTCTTCTTCCATTAAAGGTCGACAAAATTCTTTTAAATCATTCATATTATAAGGTAAATTTTTAATAGGCATAGCATATTTAACCCAATAATTACAAATAATTAAACGTTCTTCTAAAGTCATATCTTTTATTTTTTTCTTACTTTCTACTAAAGAATAAAATTCTTTATCTTTTAAAATATCTAACATTTTAAGAGCTTGATTATAATCAATTTTTTTCATTAAAGTATATTTTTGATAAAATCTTTTAGCTTCTAAGATATTTTCTTTAGATACTTTTTCATTAATATAACCAAAAGCATTAATATATTTACCATCTAATTCTTTTACTCGATCAAAAATAACATTATAAAGTTTTTTTACATCTTTAATATTTAAAAATTGAGCAAAATCATAAATTGATAATTTAAATGAAATTATAAATAAAATCCAAAAATTAATATTTTTATAGACAAGATAGAATTTATCTTTTTCTTCATTATGATTTTCAATTGTAATAGTATTACGTTCTAATTCTAGTTTTCTTTTTTCATATTTTAGTTTGATTGTTTGTTTAGTAACTGGATTAACAAAATTATTTAAAAATTTTAAATCATCTTCTTCTCTAATCATTAAAGCTAAAGTATCAGTTCTTAAATGATATTTTTCTTGTAAACTTTTAAATGAAAGATAATTGTCATTTAGAAAATCTTCAATCATTAGAAAATATCTTTTTAATTTATTATAACGTTTAATAAGCGGTATTTTAGGATAATCATCTAGATTAGCTCCTAAATTTTCTAAATGTTTTAATCTTTTAAATAAAGTTATGTCATCTAATTTCATTGTTTTATTAATTAAATGATTTATTTTACGATAAAAATTGGGATTATAGTAAGGACTTGTTAAAGTATTAAAAGTATTAAGCATTTTATTAATGTCATTGATTGTTAAATCCTTATAAAAAGCTATTTCCATTAACATATATCCATTAAAAATCATTTTAACTATTTCATCTAATTCATCTTTATCGATAATATCTTTAATATTTCTATTCATCATTATATCATAAGCTAATTTAGGATTATAATTAGGATGATTTTCATTTTCTAAAGTTTTTAACTTATTAAAAACTCCTACTTCACAAATATTACATTTATTAGCAATATCAGCAATTTTCTCACCTTCTAATGCTAAAGAAAATATTTTATCTTCCATGATAACCTCGATTAATTTTTTGACATACTAATCTTTGACTCATTCGAGAAGTTTCAAGATTAAAATCTTTAACTTTTTTAATTTCATCTTCATTATATGGTAAACAATATTTATCTAAACTACTTAATTGATATGGAAAATCACGACTAGATAAAGCAAATTTTGCCCAATTATCCGCAATTAAACGATGTTCTTCTTCTGTCATTCTATCAATTCTTTTTTTAGATTTTACTAAAGTTATAAAATCTTGATCATCAATATTTTTAATCATCTTTTTAGCTTTTTCTAAATCATTTTTTTTCGCTTCCATATATTCTTTATAAAAATTAATAGCTGTTTGTAAATTTTCACTACTACTAGTATAATCTAAATATTTTAAAGCCCGATAATAAATATTATTTATTTCTTCAGCTTTTCTAAATAATCTTTCATGTAATTCTTTTACATCATCTATTTTAAACATTTTAGCAAGATCACTAATTGAAATTTTAAATGTTAAAAGGAATAATATCCAAAAACGACCATTTTTAACGATACTATGAATTTTAGGGTCTACTATCTTTTTAGTTTGAAATTCAGTTCTTTTATTAGTTTCATTAATTTTTGAATAATACATACTTATTACTCTTTGACAAGTTTCTTGATCAAAATTATTTTCTAAAAAATGATCAGTATTATTTAATAAAATTCTAGCTGTTGTATTAACTACATTATGTTTTAAAGCTAAAGTTGTAATATCTAAATTGTTTTCTAAGAAATCTTCTATTAATCTTATATTTTCTTGCCAACGACGATAGTGAATAAGTTCAAATCCATAATCTTCTAATTTAATATTAGGAAATTGCTTTTCAAGTTTTAAAATACGACGAAATTTAATATTAGGTTTTAATGTTGTAATATTATGTAATTTTTGTTTTATTTTTTCAACCATATCTTTATCAAAATAAGTTAAAGATTTAATATTATAAATTATTTGTTTAAATTCAGGTTCAGTTATATTATTTAAAACAGCAATTTCAATTGGTAAATAATTATCTAATATCATTTCAGCAACTTTATAAATTAAATCTTTATCAACAATATTATTAATTTTTAAAGACTTTTCCATTAATATTCTACTATAAATATTTGGATTATAATTTGGACTATTAACCTTATTTAAATTACTAATAAAATTTATAATAGATGATTCACTAGAACCTGGTAATCTATCAGCAATTTCACGAGAAGAATATCCTTGCAAAGATAATTCAATAATTTTTTTATCATAATTTGTTAACATAAAAAATCCCCCTTTTTTAGTAATCTATATTATACATAAAAAAAAGAGATTGTCAACTTTAAATTTTTTCAAATAAATATTTATTATTTATAATTTTTATCAAAAAAACGAAAATTTTTTTTATTCTTCTTCGCCGCTTAAAATAGCTAAGAAAGCTTCTTGAGGAACTTCAACACTGCCAATTTGTTTCATTTTCTTTTTGCCTTCTTTTTGTTTTTCTAATAATTTTCTTTTACGAGTTATATCGCCGCCATAACATTTAGCTAAGACATTTTTACGCATTGCACTGATGTTTTCTCTAGCAATTACTTTAGAACCAACTTGGGCTTGAATAGGAATTTGAAATAATTGTCTAGGAATTACTTCTTTTAATTTTTTAGTCATTAAAAGCCCTCTTGGATAAGCAAAATCTTTATGAACAATTATTGATAAAGCATCAACAATCTCACCATTAAGTAAAATATTCATTTTAACTAAATTGCTTTCTTTATAACCACATAATTCATAATCAAATGAAGCATAACCTTTAGTTTTACTTTTTAATTTATCAAAAAAATCATAAACAATTTCCGATAATGGTAATTCATAATGAATATTTACTCTTGCTTCATCAATGTATTCCATGGTTTTATAAATACCTCTTTTATTTTGACATAATTCCATAATGGCTCCAATATATTCTTGGGGAACAATGATATTTGTGTAAATATATGGTTCTTCAATATATTTTATTTTAACTTGTTCAGGCATTTTATTAGGACTATCAATTTCTAACATTTCTCCATTAGTTAAATACACTTTATAAATGACACTTGGACTAGTTACAATAACCGGTATTTGAAATTCTCTTTCTAATCTAGTTGTAATAATATCCATATGTAATAGACCTAAAAAACCAACCCTGAAACCAAAACCTAAAGCATCACTACTTTCAATTTCATAAGTTAAAGCAGCGTCATTTAATTTTAATTTTTCAAAAGCTTCTTTTAAGGCTTCATATTTATTAGGCTCAACGGGAAAAATACCAGAATAAACCATTGG
>CANRMU010000028.1 GCA_947631895.1 uncultured Bacilli bacterium
TTTATAATCTAAATCAAAATATTTTTTAGCATTTACTAAAGCAATATCAGGATGAATTTTAAATGTTTCTTTAGCAGTATAATTTATTGTATCTGTATCTTTAAAAAAGTCATGTAAAAGGGCTGCTCTTGTAGCTCTTTCATAATCCATATTTAATTTTTTAGTTATAATGTATGTTCCTTTAGCAACTCTTAAGCAATGATGATATCTACTAATTCCATGATGAAGTTCATCTTGTAAATCATTAAAGTTACTATTTTTCAATATATCATTAATTATATTTTGAAATTCATTTTCCTTTTTGATACTCATTTGTATTTCTCACCTCGGACTATACCATTGTACCATAAACATCAAAAAAATCAAGTTGAACTATTTTAATATATGACTAAATTTTTAATATATGCTTTATAAACGTAATCTTCTAATCCCTTCTTTATCGCGTTTTAAAAGGATTTCTTCATTATTAGCATATTCACTTATTTTTTTAAAATTTTCTTCATTAGTAATTTTGGTAAAAACTTGTATACGACCTAATTTATCATCACTCATTCCTTTTAAAACCGTATAAGTAGCATTACTTACTTCAATTTTATAACTAATAATATCAGTTAAAGGATCTTTAGTATTTACTAAAGGATTTTCAGCATAAAAAATTTGAAAATTATGTTCTTTACATACATTTGTATTACCGTTAGTAATTAATTGCCAATAAACATTTTGTTTTTGATATTTAGCTTTAAAAATATTAAAATAACCATTTGCTTCTCTATAATATATATTCATAGGATGTTTACTTAATTGTTCAATTTTTAATCGTAAAACAAATTCTTTAACTAATCGATTCATAGCAATTAAGCTTTCATTATTTTTGATAGTTAAAAAATATTTATAATCATAATTAGGATAGTTTAACTTTAAATCATTGTCATCTTCTACAATATTTGTAATTTCTTTTTCAATATTTAATGATTGTTCAATATTTATTTTATCATGGTTAAATAATAAACCAATATCGTAAAATAAACATTTAAAATCAGGTAAATCATAGTAATAATACAATTTTTTTAAAATTTCTGATTTATTTACTTTAGTAATTCCCTCTTTATATAATAAAGCAAAAAATAAACTAGTAAATTCAGATTTAGTAAAATATTCTTTCATTTAACTCACGCCCCAATTAAATTATAATGGTTTATTTGATTAAAATCAATTTAAAAAGCATATAATTAATATGGTGGACTTATGAATAAATTAATAAAATTTAAAATATGGGGAACTTTAATAATCTTTTTATTATGCTTTATCTTTCATTTTGCTTATGACTTTTGGCCTAATATTTTCTTTAAAATTCTTTTTCCAGTTAATGAAAGTATTTGGGAACATATGAAATTAATTTTTACATCTTATATATTTTATGGAATAATAGAATACTTTTTAATTAGAAAAAAGATTAATTTTAATAATTATATATTAAGTCTTTTTTTAGCACCTACAATTGGAATTATTTTATATTTAATTTTATTTATTCCTTTATTTTTAAAATATGGGGAAAATATAATTATTAGTCTTAGTTTATTATTTTTCATAATTATTATTGAAGAAATTATTAGTTATTATTTATTAATTGAGAAAAAATTTAAATATGAAAAGATTATTGGTTTAATAGGAATTTTTATTATATATGTAATATTTGCTTATTTAACTTATTTTCCTTTAGTTAATTTTTTATTTTACTATTAAAAAAAGACCTTAGTCTTTTATATTCATTTTGGTGCTCGTATTCGGACTTGAACCGAAACTTTCTTTAGGAAAAATAGATTTTGAGTCTATCGCGTCTACCAATTTCGCCATACGAGCAATTAAATTTGTACTATAAGTATAGCACAAATAAAATTATTTTCCATTCTTTTTAGCTTTTTTTTCTTCTTTAATGGCAAATAAATTCAAATTTTTTCTTCTTAAATAAAATGATGCGGTAATGAAAAAAATTGAGGCAATAAGTAGGGGTATTGAACTTACCCATGTAGTCCAATCAACTTTATTATTAAGATAATTATTGGTAAGAATATATAGAGAAAATAATATGCCTATTGTTCCTGTTAGGGATAATCTAAACAATCTAACTCGCATTAAATTTCCTTCTTTAGTATTATAATAAGCAATTTTACAAGCTTTTTTTTCTTTTTTAGACATTCTTTGATATTTTGTTTTCATCATTAATCACTTCTTTATATGAGTATATCAATATTTTATTTTAAAAACAATTCTTTTTTAACCCATTACTTGCCCACCATTATTATGAATTACTTGGCCGGTTACATAACTTGAATCATCGCTTGCTAAAAAAACAAAGGTTGGGGCTAATTCATAAGGCATTGCTCCTCTTGCCATAGCAGAATCTGCACCTAAAGAAGGAATTTTTTCTTTTACCCAACAAGCTGGTTGCAGCGGTGTCCAAAAAAATCCTGGAGCAATGGCATTAACTCTTATATTTTTTAGGGCTAAATTTCTTGCCAAAGCTCTAGTAAACCCCACAATAGCACCTTTTGTAGTTACATAATCAATCAATTGTGGTTCACCATAAAAGGCGGTTACTGAAGATAAATTGATAATTGATGAACCGCTTTTTAAATATGGTAAAACTTCTTTGGTTAAATAAAACATTCCATAAACATTTACTTTCATGGTCCAATCAAATTGTTCATCACTTATACAATCTAGAGTATCTTGTTGATACTGAACTCCAGCATTATTTACTAAAATATCAATTTTACCAAAAGTATTAATAGTTTCTTCGACAATTTGTTTGCAAAAATCATGATTAGCAATATTACCTTGAATTAATAAACATTCTCCACCTAATTTTTCAATATAATTTTTAGTATCATTTGCATCTTTAATTTCATTAAAATATGGAATAACAACTTTAGCCCCTTCTTTTACAAAAGCAATTGCACAAGCTTTACCAAGCCCACTATCACCACCTGTAATAATTGCTACTTTATTATTTAATTTTCCACTCCCAACATAATTAGGATTATCAAATATTGGTAATGGATTCATTAAATATTCCATTCCTGGTTGTTCATCTTGGGATTGTTCTGGCGCTAAAATGTCATATACTTTGCATTCAACACCCTTATCTTTAAAATATTTATAATAAGTATTCCCCAATTTATAATCATAATCCATTTTTTAAACCTCCCTAAGATAATATATGTATAATCTTTGATGGGGTTATACCTAAAAAATGCCAAATAAAAAACCCTTATATAAGGGATAATTACAATTTGGTGACCCGTACGGGATTTGAACCCATGAATGCATGCGTGAAAGGCATGTGTGTTCAACCACTTCACCAACGGGCCAAAATGGTGGGCCTGGGGGGACTTGAACCTCCGACCTCACGCTTATCAGGCGTGCGCTCTAACCAGCTGAGCTACAAGCCCATTTCGTCGTTGACTTCTTAATTCTATCTTATAAAGGCAATTTTTTCAAGTACTTTTTGTTAATTTTGACTTAAAATCGTCAAAAACATTTAAAATGGCTACCCAGGTAGGATTCGAACCTACGAAATGATGGGGTCAGAGCCCATTGCCTTACCGCTTGGCTACTGGGTAATATAACGTAAATATTAAAAATAATATTTACGATTTTTTTCTAATAATTTTTTCTTCTCTAATAAGTTTATTTAAGGCCATTATAGCATATTCTTCAATACTCATACCATAGCCATACTTTTTCCAAGTATCACTATACTTATTTTCCCAAGCTTTAATTCTAAACATATATTCTGTTAAATTAGCATTTCGATAATCAGCTTCAATATGATTATGAGGATGATATTTTTGATATATTTTTTGATATTTAATAGCCTCTAATCTTTCTTTTAAAACTTTTAAATATTCTTTAGGATTTAACTTAGTATTTCTTCTTAAATAATCTAATTTTTCTTCATTGTATTCATCAAAATAAATATTGTACAAACTAATCTCCTGCCTTTTGATAATCACAATTCATACAAACAACTTTATCTTTTTTTTCGACTAATAAACTATTACATTCTGGACAAGTCTCTCCGGTAGGTTTATCCCAACTTGCAAAATTACATTTAGGATAATTATTGCATCCATAAAATATTTTACCACGTTTTGTTTTTCTTTCAACAATATCACCATCACATTTAGGACATTTACAAACACTTACAACAACTTTTTCTTGCTTTTTAATATATTTACATTCTGGATAGTTAGAACAAGCTGTAAACTCCCCATATTTTCCTCTTCTAATAACTAAAGGATTTCCACATTCTGGACAAGTCTCTCCTGTTTCCTTTGCTTCCTTTTTTTCCATTTTATTAAAAGCTGTTTCAACTAATGGTTCAAAATCATTGTAAAAGTCTTTTAAAACTTTTATATGATTTAATTTATCTTCAGCGATTAAATCTAAATCATTTTCCATATTAGCTGTATATTTAACATTAATAATATCTTTAAAAAATTCTTGCAATTTATCAGTTGTTTCAATCCCAATTTCCGTTGGATAAAACTTTTTATCTTCTAATTTAACATATTCTCTTTCTTTTAGAGTAGTTATAATTGGAGCATAGGTACTAGGTCTTCCTATTCCTAAACTTTCCATTTCTTTAATTAAAGAACTTTCAGTATATCTTGGTTCTGGTTTAGTAAAATGTTGTTCTTTTTTTATTTCATTAGAAACAATTACATTACTATGATAATTTTTTAAATCAGGTAATATACTATCTTTTTGATCTTCAAATTCTCGATAAACTTTTAAATAACCATCAAAGATTAAGACTGAACCTGTTGCTTTAAATAAATAATCATTATTATTTAAAGTAACAGTTGTATTATTTAAAATAGCTTCTTTCATAATACTTGCTAAAGCTCTTTTATAAATTAAATTATATAATTTATATTCATCACTATCTAAATATTTTTTAATACTTTCTGGAGTTCTATTAATACTTGTTGGTCTAATACCTTCATGAGCATCTTGAACATTTTCTTTTTTCTTACTTACTTTAATAGAACCAACATATTCCTTACCAAAAACTTCTTCAATATATTTTTTAGTTTCACTTACAAATTCCGGACTTACCCTGTCAGAATCGGTACGCATATAAGTTATTAAACCAACACTTTCTCCACCAAGACTTACTCCTTCATATAATTTTTGAGCAATTCTCATTGTTTTAGCAGGTGGAAAATTTAATTTGGATGAAGCAAGTTGTTGCATAGTAGTTGTTTTAAATACTGGTTTACTGCTTCTTTTACTTTCTTTTTCTAAAACATCAACTATCTTAAAGGAATTACTTAATTTATTTAAAATATCATTAGCTTCTTCTTCACTATTTATTTTAATTTTTTTATTAAGATATTTTTCTAACTCAGCTTCAAAATCATTAAAAATAGCTGTAATAGTCCAATATTCTTCCGGAACAAAAGCTAGAATTTCTCTTTCCCTATCAACAATTAGTTTTAAAGCTACACTTTGAACTCTTCCTGCTGATTTACCACCTGTTTTACTTTGCATTAATTTACTTAATCTAAATCCAATAATTCGATCTAATATTCTTCTTGTTTCTTGACTTTTAACTAAATCATCATCTATTTTTCGAGGATTATCAATAGCATTTAATACAACGTTTTTAGTTATTTCATTAAATGTTACTCTTACATAATCATCCTCTTTAATATTTAAAGCTTCTTTTAAATGCCAAGATATTGCTTCTCCCTCACGGTCTGGGTCAGTTGCTAAATAAACCATTTTGGCTTCTTTAACATCTTTTTTTAAATCACTAATTAACTTTTTCTTACCTTTAATAGGAGTATAAGTTGGTTTAAAATCACCATCAACATCAACACCTAAACCAAACTTTCCAGTTGTCGCTAAATCCATAATGTGACCTTTACTAGAAACAACTTTAAAATCACTACCTAAAAAAGCCCCAATTGTTTTACTTTTATGTGGTGATTCCACAATCATTAATTTATTCATCATCTAATCCTTTCTTGTATTCTTTTAAACCTTCTTCTAAGTAACTAAAATAGTTTTCACTAATTGCTATATTACTCATTCTAATTTTATTCATAACATCCTGATTAATTCTTTGCAACTCTTCTGTAGTATATATCTTTTCGCCTAGATAATCAATAGTTGAACTTGCGGAATTATAAATTGCCACATCATCTTGCCATGAACCATCAGAATAGATTACTCGATTAGTTAAATTATCACTAAATAAATCTTCTCCTAAATATAATCTTGGATCATAATCTAAATCAAATAAATTAGCAAGAGTTGGGGTAAGATTTATATAAGAAGTATTAGTTTCAAATATTTGAGGTTCTAATAAAGGATTATAGATTAAAAATGGCGTTTTTTCAATTTCAAAACCTTCAGTTACATCATAAGGCATGAAAGAATCTACTTCATCATCAGTTAAAGCATATGGATAATGATCTCCATATAAAACAATTACGGTATCATCTAACTCTTCATTTTCTTCTAATAAATCTAATAATACTCCTAAAGCATCATCTGTAACTTTAACTTTTGATAAATAATATTTTACCGAATCATCATAATTAGTATCACTAAATAAATCAAAATATAAATCGCCTAAATCACTTTCACTATAAGGATGATGAGCACTGACAGTTGTAAACCAAACAAAGAATTTATCTTCATTTAGAAAATAAGGGGCAATCTTTTTAACATATTCAGCATCATTAGGCCAATGAAGTGCCTCAAAACCATAATCTTTAACATCAGTTATATCATAAAAATGATTACTACCTAAATTTTTATGAATTGTTTTTCTAACATAAAAATCTTCATTATAATCGTGGAAACTCATGGTTTTATACCCTTTATTATTAAATAAATTAAATAGTGATTCAAAATAAGTATTATCTTTATAAATATTACCTGTACAAATATTATTAATTGTATATAAAGAAGTTATTCCACTTTCTTCATTATTAATAGTTGAACATGAATTTCTAGGGCTATAGTTATTTTCCCAATACCAACCATGTTCCATTAATCTAGCAAAATTAGGAAAATATTCTTCATTAGCGATAATTTGATTTACTGATTCTAACATTAAGACGATAACATTTTTATCTTCAAAATAACCGGTATAATCATTTTTAGAAGTAATTGTCCGGTTCATAAAATAATTATTTAAATTTTGATATGTTTTATTAGAAGTACTTTCTTCTAACATTTTCCAAGCTGTATCATCAAATTTTCGACTATTATCATCAATAATTTGTTCTTCATTATTAATACTTACGTTTCCAACATCTTGATAAGGAATAATTAAGGCTTTAACATCAAGAAGACCATACATATTCACACCAAATTGATTAACGGCAATACTAGAATTAGTAGGATTATTAAAAGCTTCTAAATTAGAAACTAATTGTAATGGATTTTGCATAAATGGTAAGATTAAAGTTAAATAATAAAGTAAAATTGTGATTAAAAAACTAATAATTATGATTAAACGATTTCTCATATCAAAAAAAGGTTTAGCTTCTTCTTTTTTATGCATTAAAATAACATATACTATATATAAAATCAAAGGAAATAAAACTAAATAATAAGATAATTTTAAACTTCTAATAAAATCAAAAATATAACTTGTAACGGCCCCAAATTGACTACTAGTTCCAAAAGACATATAAATACCAATAAAATTTAATAAACCAGCCTGAGCCATTGAATATATTGATATAATACTTAATAAAACTAAATTAGCAATTCGACTTATCTTAATATTATGAAAAAAAGATGTTATAAAATTTAACAATAAACAAATAGCAAATGAACTTAAAAGAATTCTAAGGCTTGCCCAAGAAAAAACATTATATTCTTCAACAACTCGAAAAATAATTTCAACTGCCCAAAAATATAGAGTTGCAATAAATGTTTCTAGCCAAAATTGTTTATTTATTTTCAACTTCACAACTACCACCTTTAATTATTAAATCACGAACTGGCTTATAAGTAAACCTATAATCTTTGGTTGGACCGTAAAGTGCTAGAAGTTCTAAATGTCTTTTTGTTGGGTATCCTTTGTGGCGTTCAAACTCGTATTCGGGATGTTCTAATGCCATTTTTTTCATGATATCATCACGCGTTACTTTGGCTAAAACACTTGCCGCAGCAATACTTAAGGATAAGGCATCACCATGAATTATTGATTTAACTGGAATATCATATCCTGGCATTGGCATAGCATCAGTCAAAACATAGTCGGGCTTGACACTTAATTTACTAATGGCTTCTTTCATAGCAAGACGACTTGCTTCATAAATATTTACTTCATCAATTTTTTTAGCAGAGACAATACCAATTCCATAACTTATGGCATCTTCTTTAATTTTAGCAAAATAATAATCTCGTTTTTTTTCACTCAATTGTTTGGAATCAGTTAAGCCAACTAACTCATAATCAACAGGTAAAATAACCGCTCCAGCAACAACTGGTCCAACTAGTGGTCCTCGTCCTGCTTCATCACAACCACAAATTAACTGATAACCTTCTTTATATAATTCTTTTTCATATTTTTTTAAATCAACTTCTGTTTTCATTTACAACATCCTATCTATTATCAAAGGTAATATTTTTAATAACTTCTCCTCTTATATCATGAATTATTTTTTTGGAAACGACATTAAAATCAACTTCTCCATTTCTAATCGCTCCAATCTTTTTACCAATGATTTCATAAACTTCTAACCAATCATCAATATTAATAATACCATATTTTTCTTTTAAAAGACTAGGATAAAAATCATGTAATTTTTTAATAATATGAACAGCTACATCATCAATTGGTAAAATTTCTTCTTTAATCGCCGTAAAAGAAGCTAAATTTAAAGCTTCTTCTTCTTGATTTAATTTAGGCCATAAAATGCCTGGTGTATCAAGTAATAATAAATTATTTTTGGCTTTTAACCAAGTTAAATTTTTAGTTACGCCTGGAGCATTCTCTACTTTAGCAACTTTTTTACCACAAAGTTTATTAATAAGTGTTGATTTACCAACATTAGGAATTCCAATTACTAAAGCATGAACCTCTTCATTTTTTAATCCTTTATTTTTTCTTTTTTCATAAGCATCTTTCATCAATTCAGATGTTGCTTCATAAATCAAATTAATATCATCACTCTTATTTAAGTCAACTAATAAAACCTTATAACCTAAATTTTCATAATACTTAATCCAACTATTAGTATATTTTAAATCACATAAATCTTTTTTAGTCATAATTAAAATTTTAGGTTTATCACCAACTATATCATATAAATCCTTAATCTTAGAAGAAAAAGGAATTCTAGCATCAACTAATTCATAGACAACATCTATTAAAGCATATTTTTCTTTAATCATTCTTTTAGTTTTAGCCATATGACCAGGATACCAGTTGATATTGGTTTTAGCAACACTTTGATTTTCGTTTGTATTTCTCATAGAAATCACTCCCTTTTTTGTAAGTAACTTTACTAATCAATTGTACCATAATTTCTATGATTTGAGATACCTCAATGCATCTTCATAAAAATTTTTGTAACTATTCAGACTAAGTCATGCTAAAACGAGAGCTTTATAAAGAACGGCTCTCTTTTCAGTTAAATAAAGTTT
>CANRMU010000029.1 GCA_947631895.1 uncultured Bacilli bacterium
TGATATGTTGCCATATCACTACATTTATTATGTACACTAAATTTATATGGTTTTAGTTTTCTTCCTTCACTATCTAAAATTGGATATGCTTTATCTAATGTTATATCATCTGATTCACTTTCAATATCAATATTTAAACATGCTGAATTAACAACATTTTCTCCTGTTTGTTGTTTTGTTAAAATCCAATAAGCATATGAAATACCTACAACTAGTAGTATTGCTCCTATTACTCCTATAGTTATAAATAAATATTTCTTTTTATTTTTCTTTTCTTCCATAAATATCTATCCTTTTCTATTATCTTTAGTATACCTGTCAATCTTTTAAAATATCAATAAAAAAGAATAGTCTTTACACTACTCTTGACATTTATCTAATATTTTTAAAATTCCTTCATAAGGTAGATAAGCACAATGCTTACGATTATTTTGTTTATAAATATTATTATAAGCATTAGCTTCATTAAGTAATTCTTTATCATAAGGTTGTTCATCAATCATACTCTTAAAATTACTTACATATTCTTTAGCTTCTTTAACAGTTTTGCCTATTAAATTATGAATCATAATTGAGCAAGAAGAAGTAGAAATTGCACAAGCTTCTCCATCAAAATAAATATCTTCAATTATATTATCTTTTATTTTAATATAAATATCTAAATTATCAATACAACTACTATTATTAGTATTAACCATTTGATAATCTTCTTTTTTATCTGGTACTTTTTTATTTACTGGATTAGTATAATGATCCATAATAATTTCTCTTCTTAAATCTTCATCCATCTAAATCATCTCTATTCTCATTTTTTCTTTATTACTTAATAATTCTACTAAATCATCTATTTCACTTTCGGTATTATAAAAATATAAGCTAACTCTAATACTATTTTTAACTCCAACTTCACTTTTTAAATTTTTAGCACAGTGATTACCAGCTCTTACACATATATTATATTTATTTAAGTAATAAGCTACATCTTGACTAAAAATTCCTTCAACATTAAAAGATATAATTCCACTATCAGATTCAATATTTAAAATATCTAAGTAAGGTATTTTAATTAATTTTTCCATGGCATATTTTCTTAAATTCATTTCATATTCATAAATTTTATCCATTCCAATATTGGTTAAATAATCAATAGCAGATCCAAGACCAATTGCTCCAGCAATATTAGGTGTTCCAGCTTCTAGTCTTGTTGGTAATTCTTTAAAATATACTTCATTTGGTGAATCAAATGATTCGTTCATTCCTCCCCCTAAATTAATCGGTTCTAATTCTTCAAGTAATTCTTTTTTACCATACAACACCCCAATGCCTGTTGGTCCACACATTTTATGTCCTGAAAAAGCCATAAAATCAACATCTAAATCAATTACATCAGTTTTACGATGAGGAACATATTGAGAAGCATCCATGACGACAAAAATATTATGTTCATGAGCAAATTTACATATTTCTTTAATTGGTCTTTCATCACCAATAACATTTGTAATACCGGCTAGTGCAATAACTTTGGTATTAGATGTTACACTTTTTATGACATTATCCATTGTCACATAATGATTGTTATCTAAAGGAATATATTTTACTTTAGAGCCTATCGTATTTTGTAAATGAAACCAAGGTAACACATTAGAAGCATGTTCACTGGTAGTTATAAGTATTTCATCATTAGCATCTAAAAAATTCTTAAAAAAACCATTAGCAATCATATTCAAAGACTCAGTTGAACCACTTGTAAAAATAATTTCTTCTCTTTCTTTCGCATTAATAAATTTTCTAACCTTTTCTCTTGCCCCTTCATACTCTTGGTCAACTTTAAAAGAAATATCATAATCTCCTCTATGAGCATTAGCTGAATAATTACTATAATAATCAACTATTTTATCAATTACTACTTGAGGCTTTAAAGTAGTCGCCCCATTATCTAAATAAATAATTTCTTTATTTAACATTGGAAAATCTTTTGTATACATTAAAACACCTCCCTATCTATTTAACATACTTTCTAAAAATCCTTTAACTATAATCTCTTTAGCATTTTCATTATCTATCCCTTTACTATTTAAATAAAATAATTCATCATCACTTATACTTCTTATAGTTGCACTATGATTGGCAATTGCCTCATTAGAATAAACTAAAAGTTCTGGTAAACATGTTATTTTTTCATCTTTAAGATTTAAAACTTTAATTTGTTCTAAAAATTCATTATCAATTGTCTTTTCATTTATTAAACCAACTGTTTTTAAAGTTGATTTATTATTATCCTCTTGTACAACATGAAGAATTATTTTACTATATGATGAATTACCATCTAAACTATTTTTAATTATAATATTATTTTCATTATTTAAACTTAATCCTAACGATATATTAACAACATTATTATTTTTACTATGGATATGAATACTTCCATTTATACCATTTAAATTAAGTAAACAATGACTCTCTAAAATAACATTATCTTCTAAATAAATATCACAATTAAATTCTTTATTTGGCAATTCCCACTCAATAACATCTAAATTATATTCTATTTTAATAGTGGATTCTTTTTCTAAAATTTTTAATTTTTCTTTCTTACTCATAGTATTATATTCGCTCCTTTATTGCTTGATTAATCAAAATTCCTAGAAATTATTAAAACCTTTTTCTAAAATTTCTTTACTTAAAGAAGCATCACTTGATTTTTTAATTGTTTTATCCATTAGTAAATGAACATGAGTTGGCCTAAGTAGTTTAAGTAACATTTCTTGATGGGTAACAATTAATATAGAGCATGAATTATTTTCCATGTAATTATTTAAAACTTTAGCAACATCTTTTATTGCATCTACATCTAATCCTGAATCAATTTCATCTAAAATAATTAACTTAGGTTTTAAAAATAACATCATTAATAATTCATTTTTCTTTTTTTCTCCACCACTCATATTAACATTTACTTCTCTATGAACAAAATCTTTATTAATATTTAATTCTTCACTAATCTTTTTATTTTCTTTATTAAAGGTAAAAATATCCATGGGACTTTCCTTTTCTTGTAAAGCCGTTCTAATTAATTCCACGTTTTTTACTCCTTCAATTGGAAGTGGTGATTGAGAAATATAATAAATTCCTAATTTAGCTATTTCATCAGTTTTTAAATTAGTTATATCCTTATCTTCAAAATAAATTTTACCTGATGTTTTTTCTAGACTTGGATGTGATAATAAACATTTACAAAGCGTACTTTTGCCCGCTCCATTAGGTCCCATTATAACATGAACTTCTCCCTCATTTATTTCTAAATTGATATTATTTAATAATTCTTTATCACCTGTTTTAACACTTAAATTTTTAATCTGTAACATAATATCACCAACCACTCATATTTTATCAAAAGCCTATTAAAATGTCTACTAAACAAAAAAACTGAAGAATAATCTTCAATTTTAACTTTTAATTATTTTTTTACCAGCAGTTATATTCTGTAAATTTTTATTAAAGAAATCCCATAAATTAGCTTTATCAACACTTTCTAAAACAGTTATATCTACTTCATCTACAACACTTCCATTATCAATTACTTTAGCTTTACCTACAACATCTCCTTTTTTAACTGGTGCTTTTAATTTATCAACATTTACTTCAAATGAATAACTTGGTTTTTCTTCTTTTTTCTTTAATAATTTAACATAATCATCTTTCAATGCTAGTTCTACATTATCTTTTTTACCAAATTCTATTCTTTTAGTTCCAAGAGAAACATCTTTATTAAAAGCTGTATATAATTCATAAGTATTAAAACCATAATTTAACATATTTGTGGTATCACTACTTCGCTCATCACTAGATGGTTCTCCCATTACTACTGAGATTAATCTTAAGTTATTTTTTTTAGCTGTTGATGTTAAACAGTATCCAGCTTCTTTAGTGAATCCAGTTTTTAAACCATCAACTCCTTCATAAAATCTAACTAATTTATTAGTATTTACAAGCCATATACTAGATCCATCATTTTTCTTTAAATAATCTTCATATATACTTGTAAATTCTAATATTTTTTCATGTTTAAGTAATTCTTTAGCCATAATAGCCATATCTCTAGCTGTTGATACATGACCTTCGGCATCTAAGCCATGAGGATTTATAAATTTAGTATTTTTAAGACCTAATTCTTGAGCCCTTTTATTCATCATTTCAACAAAACCTTCAACACTTCCACCTATTTTTTCAGCCATTGCTACAACGGCATCATTTCCACTTGCCACAGCTATTCCTTTTAATAATTCTTTAACTGGATAACTTTCATTTGCTTGTAAAAATAATTGACTACCACCCATACTAGAAGCATTTTTACTAATTAAAACATTATCATCTAATGATAAATTATTTTTATCTATTTCTTCCATAATTAATAACATACTCATTATTTTAGTCATACTTGCTGGTGGATAAGGATTATCAGCATCTTTTTCGTATAAAACAGTTCCCGTTTTAGCATCCATTAAAATGGCACTTTTACTACTGGGGGCTAAATCAACATCTGCCTTACATATATTTAAAAAAGCCAAACTTAAAATAAATAGCCATAATATTTTTTTCACACTTACACCTCTATAAAAATTTATGTTTTATTATTTTAAAATAGACAATATCTTTGACATTTTACCAAAAATTTTTATATCGTTAGTTCTTGATAAGTGATATACTTAATATAATAAGAAAGTAGAAGGGTTCATATGAAAGTTGAAAAAAGACATATTATTATATTAATAATTGAAATTATTATTTTAATTATTATGTTTGGATTTTATCTAAACTATAAGAAAGGATTGAGTACTATCGAAAATTCCAATTCATCTTCTGCTAATAAAACTTTAGATGCTTTTAAAAATAGTTCTTATTTTAAAGAAGAATATGAAAGTGTTTATAAAGATATAAAATATCAAGATAATTCTAAATTTTTAGAAATAACTAATCAGTTATTAGATAAAAATTATAATGCTAATGAAATTAATAATATTTTTGAATATCTTAGTGATAGTAATATTGATAAGTTATTAAATATTCCCTATGTATCTTTAGAAAATTATTATCAAATTAGTAATTTAGATGTAAATAGTATTGATGAATATAATAAATATCAACAAGCAAATAATTTATCTTTTAAAGATGCTGTTACCAAAGTAAATCTTCATTTAAATAAAGAATTTTATACTGATATTAAAACTATTGAAGATCCATCTTCTTTAACAGTTTTAGTAAATAAATATAATGCTTTACCAAGTGATTATGTTCCAGAGGATTTAGTAAATGTTGGTGAATATAGTTATCAAATGCGAAAAGTAGCTGCCGAAGCTTTAGAAGAATTAATGGCTTTTGGCAAGACGGAAAATGTGGAATTAATTCCTTTTAGTACTTATCGTAGTTATGATTATCAAAATGATTTATATAATGAATATTTAGATATTGATGATGAAGACACTGTTAATACTTATTCAGCTAAACCAGGACACTCTGAACATCAAACAGGTCTTGCTGTTGATATTAGAAGTAGCAGTTTATCTGATAATGTTACTGATAGTGATTATGAATGGTTACTTAATAATTCTTATAAATATGGTTTTATTATTAGATATCCTAAAGGTAAAAGTGAAATTACTGGTTATATGGAAGAACCATGGCATTTAAGATATATAGGAATTGATGATGCAACAAAAGTACATGACTTAGATATTACTTATGATGAATATTACGATTTATATATAGCTAAACATTAAAAAGGAGGGACTAAACAGTCCCTATTTTCACGTTATTTTCCGATAATATCTTTATTTGCGAAATAGCAATTTTATTTAATCTCTCAAGTCTTTCAGCTTGCGATAATCCATAATTAATAAATACTGAATTTAAATTTTCTAAATTTGCTAAACATATAAGTTCATCAATCGAAGCATAATCTCTAATATTACCATTTAAACTAGGATTTTTTTCTCGCCACTCTTTGGCAGTCATTCCAAACAATGCCATATTTAACACATCTGCTTCAGAAGCATAAACATAATTTATTTGTTCTTTATTTAATTTTTGAGGTATTAAATTATTTTTAATTGCTTCAGTATGAATTTTATAATTAATCTTAGATAATTCTCTTTTAGCACTCCATCCTAATTGTTTTTGTTCTTCTTGTTTTAGTCTTTCAAACTCCTTAATTAACAATAATTTGAATTTGGGGCTAATCCACATTCCAAATTCAAAAGCAATATCTTTATGAGCATAAGTTCCACCATATCTTCCAGCTTTTGATATTATACCAATAGCCTTAGTTTTACCTACCCATTCTTTAACACTAATCTTATAACTATTTAAACCTGCTTGACTTTTAATTGTGGCGAATTCGCCATAATTAAAATTAGGATTATGAAGTTCCTCCCAAATGCCTAAAAACTCAATAGTATTTCTATTTCTAAGCCAATCCGATACAAAAAATTCTCCATCTTTTGTTTTAAGCATATCTGTAATAGAAATATAGTCTTCATCATTTATTTTAGTATAATTAATAATTTGATTATTTACTTTTAATTCAGCCATTAATTCCTCCTTTCATAAAATAAAAAGGGCTGAAAAAATTAACATAAATCTTTTAAACAGCCCTTTTTCTTTCTTCTTTAACATTTAGTTCTTCTAAACATATGAGATATAGAACTTCCAAAATAACGTCCTAAATCTACTACAAAATTATAGGCATTAATAATAAAATTACCTAATGCTGATGAAAAAGCTCCACCATTAATCTCATATAGTTCATTTTGATCTAATTTCAATTTTCTCACCTCCTTTCCATAATTTTTTTCTTAACGGCATTTAAAAGGTCTTACTAAGCCATCAAAGAAACCTACTACAAAAGATACAGCAGCTACAATTCCTCCAGCAATAACAGCCCAATGAACCGCGCCACCATTAACTTTTAGTAGTTCATCATTTTTCATCATTTGCATCACCTCCTTTCAAAGAACTCAAAAACAATGAAAAAATAGTATCTTCTTTGATTGTTATTACACCTTTAGCAACCTGATTATTTTTTAATTCTTTATTGGAAACCGTAATAACCATATTACTAACTAAAACATTATTTAAAACATAAGGTTCACTATAACTAATACTTTTTATCTCATCTTTCTCTTTAAAAGTAATTTCTTTAAAATCATTACTATATTTTTCAATATTAGAAGTAGCAATAACCGTAAAATTACATTCTTTTTTATTACATTTAACTGAACCTTCTAAATTAATATTTAAAGGAATCTTAAGATAAAATAAACTAATTATTAAACCACCAATTATTAAACATAATAGAAAACTTTTAAAATATAAAAATTTTTCTTTAATTTTAATTAACATTCTTAAGTTTTCTTGATAAAAATTTCTAACTTCCAATAGTAATCACCTCATCAAAACATTCAATATTTGGTCTATGAGTTATATAAATAACGGTTTTCTTTTTTAAGTATTCTAATAATTTATTAATAATATTTACTTCTAAATCATTATTTACTTCACTTAATGCTTCATCAAACATATAGATAGGTGTTTCATTAAGCAGGGCTCTAGCAAGTAAAATTCTTTGTTTTTCTCCACCAGATAAATTACAATCATCAATTCTAATATAATCATTAAAACGAAAAGCACGTTTTTTAACAATATCTTCAATATTACAAATTTCACATACTTCATTAAAAGTACTTTCTTTAATATCTCTTCCAAACAAAATATTTTCTTTAATCGTGCCATTTATTAATGATTCATTTTGACTTAAGTAAGTAATATTATCTCTAATAGTCGCGACTGAATAATCTAAAATGTTGATTTTCTTAATCGTAATATTTCCTTCAAAATTATCTAATTGGCGAGCAAGAATTTTACAAATAGTACTTTTCCCACAACCACTTTCCCCTAATAATAAGACATGACTTCCTTTTTTAATTTTAAAATTAACATCTTTAATATTTTCATGATATCCATCATAAGAGAAAGTTAAATTTTTAAATTCAATGCTACCATTTAAAAATTCATGAGGATAATCCAAAGCTTCTTCTTTAAGACTTTCAAAATCACCAATCTTACCAAATAGACCTTTTAAATAATAAAAACTAGGTATTAAATCAATGATCTGTCTTAAAGGTTCAATAAAATGATTTAATAATGATTCAATTAAAATAAATTCAAAAATATTCATTTTATTTTGTCCAATAAAGTAAAAACCTACAATCGTAATCGTTAATAACATTATCTCTAAGACCATTTTTTTATAAAAATTTTGTTTTCTAAATATTTGATTATTATCATATTCTCTTTTTAAGTAATTATATAAACTTTGTTCTACTCTTTCCATAACAAAAGTTGTTTGATTTAAATTTTTCATACTTGTAAATATTTCTAAACTCTCAGTTAAAATAGTATTCCAATTAGCATTTTCTTCCATTTGTTTTAAAATTCTTAAATAGATACTTTTACCAAATAAATAACCTAATAGAAAATAAATAGTAATACCAATTATTAAGATATATGAAAATATTGGTTTTAAAGTAAAGATTAAAATAAAAGTAATAATTGCTAAAGTAAAATTAACAAAACAACTAATAACTATTTCAATAAAACTATTTTCAATTCCTTCAGCTTCTTTAATTCTTGCTAAAAGTTCTCCTTTAGTATGAGAATTATACTGTCTTACTGGAAGATATAATAAATGTTTTAAAAAAGCATATAAGAATTTGCCTTCCATATTTTTATTTAAAAGTATTTTAAAATTTTCTTTAATATTATCTAATAATATTTTTAAAATTGTAAAGAAAGCATAAAAACCAACTAAAATTATAAATTGTTTATAACTATAAGATTTAGTTATTTCTTCAAAACAAAATTTATAAAAGAAACTTAAAAAGATTGTACATAATGTAAATAAGAAACTAAACCAAACAATTGGCATGACTAACTTTTTTTCTTTTTTCAAATATTCATAAAAAATAGTTAGCATTTTCTTTTCTTTAGGTAGTTTAGGAATTTTAGATATTGGTAATGCCTGAATAACAACTTTTGTCCATAAAGATAAGAATTCTTTTTTCTTCATTGTAACTTTACCTTTAGCAGGATCCATTAAAACTACACTTGAATTATTAACTTTTAACAAAACCACAAAATGGGTTAAACCATTAGGATATTCAAAATGCACAATACATGGTAATAAAATTTTGTTCAAATCTTTTTCTTTCACTTTCTCGCCAAAAGATTTAAATTGATATTTTTTTAGAGTTTCCACAATGTGATAAGCCGTAACTCCTTTAGAATCCTGATAAGTATCTAGCCGCAAACGCTCTAAAGATACATAACCACCGTAATAAATGATTAAGGATTGGACACAGCAAACACCACAATCTTTGATGTCTCTTTGCCTAACAATAATATTCATTCTAATTCA
>CANRMU010000030.1 GCA_947631895.1 uncultured Bacilli bacterium
ATCAATTTGAAAAGCAAGAAATGGTTGTTTTATGTAAAAAAGAAGATTCTGAAGAATGGTATAATAAAATGTGGAACTATTCAGTTGAAATATTTAGAAGTTTAAATATTCCGGTTCGTAAATTAGTTTGTTGTTCTGGGGATTTAGCTGATTTAAAATATCGTTCTTGTGATATTGAAGCTTGGAGTCCAAGACAAAAAGCTTATTTTGAAGTTTGTTCTTGTTCTAATTTAACTGATGCTCAAGCAAGACGTTTAAAAATTCGTTATAAAAAAGAAAATGGTGAGAAAGAGTTTGTCCATACTTTAAACGACACGGTTATAGCACCTCCTAGAATGTTAATTGCTTTTCTAGAAAATAATTTACAAGAAGATGGAAGTGTTATAATTCCTAAAGTCTTACAACCTTATATGGGTGGAAAAGAAAAGCTCGAAAAGAAATAAAAGTATCTGTGGCAATAAAAAGACCACAGATACTTTTATTATTTATATTATAAATTTTGCTATGTTCAATAATTTATGAAAAAATTGTGAAAAAATTAAAATAGTATTTATTATTAAAAAAAATATGTTATAATGTTATTAATAAAAATAGAAAGAAGGAAATTATGAAAAAGAATTTTAAATTTTTAATTGGGCTACTTGTAGGTTGTATGTTATTTACTGGATGTGGTAAAAGTACTGATGGTGTTGATAAACGTATTAATTTGAAGGCCCCAGATGGAGTTAAAGTTGAGACTTATTATAGTGAAGATAAATCAAGTTTAATTGTTAAATTAAGTAATGAAACATCATCAGATATTAATGTTTTAGATGTTGTTGCGACATATCCTGGTAATGGTGATATCTTAGATGAAGATGAAAAAATTGTTAAAAATATTGATGCAAATAGTTATACTTATGTTTCACTTTTATTACCAATTGATGAAGATTTCAATTCTTATATTCCTAATAAGATTGATTTAAATATTTTAACTGAAAGTGAAAGTATTGATGATGCCGGTGATACTTCCATGTATAAAGATTTTGTTAAATTAGATTACAAAGTTGAAAATGATGAAGTTAATATTAATTTAACTAATGATACTGGTAAAATATTAGGTTCTATTGAGGGTGTAGTAATATATTTTAAAGATGGTAAACCTATTGCTGCTGATGATTTATATGCCCTAGATGTTGATGATAATGTTGATTTAACAAGAGATATATTATCATATGATGATACTGATGAAGTTACTTATATTGATTATGATAATGTCGAAGTTTATTTAACTAATATTATTGATGATTATATTGAATCTGAAGATGAAATTATTAATGAAGAAGCTCCAGAAGATAATGGATATATTGAAGAAGATGTTGACGAAGACATTGATGAAGAATGGGATTAGAATTAATAAGTATTTATTAATTCTTTTTTATTTGATATAATACTTGGGTAAAAAAGGAATGATTTAGATGAATGTACCAGATTTAAAGAAAGCTAAAATTAGAACTAATAAACCAAGCTTATATAAAGATGTTTTAAAAATTAATAGTGATATTTTTAAAGGTCAAAAATATTTTTTAAAAACTTATGGTTGTCAAATGAATGTTCATGATTCTGAACAAATAAGAGCTATTTTAGAAAATTTAGGTTTAGAAGAAACCGAAATTATGGAAGAAGCAAGAGTTATTGTTTTAAATACCTGTGCTATTAGAGAAAATGCTCATGATAAAGTATTTGGTTATTTAGGAAGAATTAAACATTTAAAAAAAGAACATCCTGATATCATTGTGGCTTTGGGTGGTTGTATGAGTCAAGAAGAGAGTGTTGTAAATGAAATAATAAAAAGACATCCTTATATTAATATTGTTTTTGGAACTCATAATATCCATGAATTAGGTAATTTAATATTAAATAATCATAAAGACCAAGATATTGAAGTTTATAGCGAAGAAGGTTGTGTCTATGAAGGAATGGATTATCAACGTGATTCTAAGATAACAGCTTGGGTTAATATTATGTATGGTTGTGATAAATTTTGTACTTATTGTATAGTGCCTTATACAAGAGGTAAAGAACGTAGTCGTAAAATGGAAGAAATTATTAAAGAAGTTAATTTATTAAAAGAAGAGGGTTATCAAGAAGTTACTTTATTAGGACAAAATGTTAATGCTTATGGAAATGATTTAAATTTAAATTATAATTTTGCGACCCTTTTAGAGGAAGTTGCTAAAACTAATATTCCTAGAATTCGTTTTGTTACATCTCATCCTTGGAATTTTACTTCCGAAATGATTGATATTATTAGTAAATATGATAATATTATGCCTTATATTCATTTACCACTTCAAAGTGGAAGTAATCGAATATTAAAATTAATGGGTAGAAGATATACTAAAGAAGAATATTTAGATTTAGTTTCTAAATTAAAAAGTAAAATTAAAGATGTTATGATTACTACTGATATTATAGTTGGTTTTCCTAATGAAACTGAACAAGATTTTCAAGATACTTTAGATGTTGTTAATAAAGTTAAATATGATGGTGCCTATACTTTTATTTATAGTCCAAGAGAGGGTACTCCAGCTAGTAAAATGCCAGATAATGTAACTTTAGAAGAAAAAGAAAAACGTCTACAACGTTTAAATGAAATTATTAATCAATATTCTAAAGAGAGTAATGAAAGATTAATTGGTAAAGTAGAAGAAGTTTTAATTTTAGGTGAAAGTGAAAAAGATTTAAATAAAGTATATGGTTATACTAAAGGTATGAAATTAGTTAATGTAGAAGCTAAAAAAGATGTAATTGGAAAAACTATTAATGTTTTAATTACTGATGCTAAAAGCTTTAGTCTTGATGGCAAGGAAAATTAAAAAGACCAAAATCTGGTCTTTTTATTCTACTTCAACAGTTTGTTCACTTTGTTTAGCCGAAGCAATTGAATTAGCAATATAGTTAGAATATTTTTCTTTTAAATCAGAATCTTGAATATCCATTCCATATTTTTTTCTTAATTCTTCCATAGCAGTTATACTCATAGTTGCATCATTATCAAGTTTTTCTTGACCTAGTTTTTCTAATATTTCATCTTTAACTTCTTCTAAGGCCTTTTTTTCAGCTGTACTTTCTTTAAAGATTACATGATAGCCTAACTCTGTTGTAATTAATTCAGTAGAATATGTTCCATCTTCTAAATTTCTAGCTGCCTTAAGTAATTCATCATAACTACTTGATAAAGTATCAGTATTAATAGCTCCTAAGCTTCCACCATTATCTTTAGTAGCTTCATCTTCAGAATATTCTTTAGCAAGTTCTTTAAAAGTATCTAACTTATTTTCAGCTTTATTTAACTTATCAATAATTTCATTAATTTTATTTTTAGCATCATTTTCTAATTTTTCTTTATCTTCACTTGAAGTATCATCTGTAACATTAGTCTTAATTAAGATATGATCTACTGTAACATCACCATAAATATTTTTATCATAATAAGTTTGTATTTCTTTATCAGAAACTTTAGTTTTAGCATAATTTAAAATAGCTTTTTGTTGTAAATTATTAATATAAACATAATTAGTATAATTATCTACTGAACCAAAGTAAGAAACAATTTGATCTTCACCATAAGTATCTTTCATAGATTTAACTGTTGTTTTAGCATTTTCCATTTCCATTTCCATATCATCTGGTAATTCTTTTTCTAAAATTTGTTTATCCACTAATTGAATAAAAGCATCTAAAGCATATTGTTCTTTCATTTTATTATATAAATCATTTGCTGAAAGACTAATACTTTCATCACTAAATGTAGCAACTGCTTGGCTACCATCAGATAAAGTAGGAATTTCCTTTCCACATCCACATAATAATAAGGTACTTAACCCTATAATAAATATTTTTTTCTTATTCATTAATATCCTTCTTTCTTTAAAACCAATGTTATTATATCACGTCTTTTACTTAATAGTAAATGAAAATAACTTTTTAAAAAGACGAACCAATGAAAAAATTTACCATACAATATAAATGAAAAGACAAATAAAGGAGGGAGTATCATGTACAACTGTGAAAGTAATGGACTTGGACCAGCAATAATACTAGTATTATTCATCTTATTAGTGTTGATTGTTGGAGCATTCATTTAGTCTTTAATGAAGGAGGTGCCTTATGAGTTGTTGCAAACAAGGACAAAATACTGGATGTGGATGTAATAATAACAACATTAGTGCATTCATTATTTTGGTTCTATTTATATTACTTGCAATTATTCTTGGTGGCTTAATATTCTAATATAAGGGAAGGGTATACCTTCTTTTTTTCTTAAAATTAAAAAAAGTTCCTAAGAACTTTAATAAGTATAAATAGTATATGGATTATCTTTTGTACCATTACCATCTTTATATAAAACATCATCAGGTAAGGTAATTACATATCTTATATATTTTTTACTACTAGCATAATCTAAATTTAATTCTCCACTTTGATTAGCATAATAAACTTTAGAAGAATTAACATTTGTCCCATTTAATAACCACCATTTATTTTTAGCAACTGTTAAATAATTATAATTAGAACAATTAGCCGATAAAGTTTCTTCACATAATTGATCTCTACTAGCATTTATAAAATCATAGACCGCTAGTAAACTAATTGGAACATTTGTCGTTTCTGCACAATCAATATATCCATCAAAATCAACATCACTTTCATTTCTTGTACTTTTACAAGCATCATGATTTACAATATAAGCTTTATAATCTTTAAAATCATTATTATAATAATTCATTAAAGTATCTTTAATTCTAGAAGAATCAAAATCATTTAAACCTTTATCACTTTCTAAATAATAATTATAACGATCATCATATACAACATAAGCATCATTTTTTTTATCACTAATAATATCAGCTAAAATTAAATATAATTTATGATCTTCAATTTTAAATAATCGCCATGATTTATCCGCAAATTGAAAATAATTATTAACATAATCGCCTTTAAAACGATATATATCATTTATTTTATATAAACCATCACCACTTTCCACAAGCTCTTCTTTATCAAATAAAGTATCTAAAAAAACTTTTGTTTCATAACGATCACAACTTAAAATAGGTCGATATCGATATTTATTTTGATTATAGGAAACTAAAATTTTCGCACTACAATTAGAATCACTACTAAGTTTTGAAAAATCTTTTAAATATTCTTCATTTATTAAACTCGTAGCGTCTATTTCATAGGTATTATCTTCTTCTGTTAAACTAATTTCTGAATGATTTTTTAAATAACTTTTTGAACTATCAACTAACATATTTTCTATTTCTAAATAATCATAACGTTTAGAAACAATTGCTAAAATAATTAAACCTATAAGTGCTAAAAGAATAATAATAGAGATTGCTATTGTCCAATACTTTCTTTTGCGGTTACTAAAAAAGTCTAATAATTTTTCTTTAAAATTTTTCATTATCTCACCTAGTAAAATAATATCAAACATACTAAAAAAAATCAATTTATTATCCCAAAGATAGTGTATAATAAGAATAACTAAATTTAATGAGGTGAAACAATGAAAAACGATGAATTAGCAATATATGATCATAATTTAGAAAGTTATCAAAAAATTAAAAATGCTTTTGATAATGGTGAAAAAATTGTTGGGATAGTTCATGCAACGGGTACTGGTAAAACTTATAATGGTATTAAATTAGCCCTTGATAATCCTGATAAAAAAATTATTTATGTTGTACCTTCTGTTGGAATAATTGAACATATCAAAAAAATAATTTCTAAAAATCCTAAATTAGATTTTACTAAACATTTTTCACATGTATCTTTTAGAACATATCAAAGTTTTGTTAAATTAAAAAAAGAACAAATAGCTAAAATAAAATGTGATATTTTAATATTAGATGAATTTCATCATATAGGTGCACCTATTTGGGGAGATAAAATTACAACTTTAATAAATACTCATCCTGATATGTTAGTTTTAGGTATGAGTGCTTATACGGTAAGGGATAGAGGTACAATTAATGAAAGAGATATGGTCGATTCTAATAAAGAAGAAATATTTTCTAATAAAATTGTAAGTCGTTATGATTTATGTGATGCGATAATTGATGGCATAATTCCTAAACCAATCTATAAAAGTGCTTATACTAATTTAAAAGAAATGGAAAAAGATTTAGACAAAAAATTAGAACGTTATGATAAAAATAGTAAAGATTATAAAGATTGTATAAAAATATTAAATGATGTTAAAAAAAGAATTCATGAAGCGCCAAGTATTGGCAATATTTTAAGAAAAAATATTAAACCAAATGGTAAATATATTTATTTTTGTCCACCAAATTATGAGAAAGATGCTAATGATATAGAAACAATTAAAAAAGAAGCTTTAAAATGGTTTAAAAGTTATCTTTCTATGGATAAAATTGTTTTTTATACATCTACTAGTGAAATGGGTATTTTAGGTAAAGAAAATAGAGAAGCTTTTTATAAAGATGTTGATTTAAATGGTCATGATGTTAGTGATAAATTAAGAATTATGTTTGCTATTAATCAATATAATGAAGGGATTCATGCGCCAAATATCGATGGAATAATAATGGGAAGAGGGACATCTTCTGATATTGTTTATTTTGAACAATTAGGAAGAGCATTATCGGTAAGAGGTAATACTAGTGAAATGTTTAATAAATATGAAGAATATTCTAAAGAAGAATTAATTAAAATATGTAAAAAAAGAGATATAGTAGTAGATATTAATACTCCTAAAGATGAAATAATTGAAAAATTAATCGCACCTATTGTTATTGATTTAACTAATAATTTAGATTTTATTATAGAATTAGAAAATAAATTAAAAACAAGAATTAAAGAATTAAAATCTAGAAAAAGTAATTTTAGAAGAACAATTAAAATAAGTAATCCATCTTTTGATATTGAAATTGAAAATCAAGATTTATATTTAATGTTAAAATATGTTATGGATCGTTTAACTATGACATGGATGGATAAATATAATTTAGCTAAAAGATATTATGAACATTATGGACATTTACATATTCCTAAGAATTTTAAAACCGTAAATGGTATAGATGCTAATGATGGAGGAATATCTTTAGGAGTTTGGTTAAGTAATCAAATTGAAGCTTGTAAAGGTAATCGAAGTAATATATCTAAAGAAAGATATGATTTATTAATGGAAATTGGTTTAGATATTCAAACAAAAGAAGATAAATGGCAAAAATACTATGAATTAGCTAAAAAATATTATGAACATTATCAGCATTTAATAATTCCTCGTAATTTTAAAACTTTAAATGGTTATGAAGAAAATGATTTAGGATATTCTTTAGGAGCTTGGTTAAATCGTCAAAGAGAAGCTATATTAGGTTTAAATAATCGGAAGATATCATCTGATAGAAAAAAATTATTAGAAGATTTAGGAATTGTTTTAATGGTAAGAGAAAATAATTGGATGACTAAATATAATTTAGCTAAAAAATATTATGAACATTATGGAAATTTAAATATTCCTCAAAATTTTAAAACCTTAAATGGTTTCGAAGAAGATAGTGAAGGTCTTAATTTAGGATCTTGGTTAAATAAATTAAGACAATTATATAAAAATAATAAATTAACCAAAGAACAAATTAAATTATTAGAAGATATTGGAATGAAATTTAATCCATATGATGAATTATGGTTTAAAAATTATAAATTAGCTAAAAGTTATTATGAACATTATGGGCACTTAAATATTCCTCAAGATTTCAAAACACTAAATGGTTATGAAGAAGATGAAAATGGTGTTAATTTAGGTAGTTGGATTTTTTATCAAAGACAAGTTTATAAAGGAAATGCTCATGGTAAATTAACTGAAGAACAAATTAAATTATTAGAAGATATTAAAATGATTTTTAATATTAGAGATAATGAATGGCTTAAAAATTATAATTTAGTTAAAAAATATTATGAATATCATCATAACTTAGATATTCCTCGTAATTTTAAAACAATAAATGGTTATGAAAAAAATGATGATGGTGTTGATATTGGTTCTTGGCTTAATACTCAAAAAGAAGCATATAAGGGTAGAGGAAGAGCTAATTTAACTAGCAAAAGAATTAGTTTACTTGAACAATTAAATATAAAATGGCTTAAAAATGAAACAGATGAAAAGTTGCAAAATGAAATAATAACTAAAGATAATATTATTCGTAAGAAAAGAGAATTATTAAGTAGAGCATATACTTTATTAGATAATTATGATTCTTTACCAAATAAAAAACAACTTAATGATGATATGTTAGAACAATTAGAGCATCAAAAAAGAATACTTTGAAAAGTATTCTTTTTCTATTAACGATTATAAAATTCAACAATTAATGATTCGTTAATTTCAGGATTTAATTCAGAACGATCAGGTCTTCTTAAATATTTACCAGTTAATTTTTTCTTGTCAAATTCCACAAAAGCTTTAGTAGTATTATTAGCTTCTAAACTTGCTAAAATAGCTGGATGTGAACTACTGTTTTCTTTAACAGCAATAACATCATTAATTTTACAAGTATAAGATGGAATATCAACTTTTTTACCATTAACAGTAATGTGACCATGATTTACTAGTTGTCTTGCTCCACGACGAGTATTTGCTAATCCCATACGATATACTAAATTATCTAAACGACTTTCTAGTAAGAATAATAAGTTTTCACCAGCAACACCTTTCATTTTAGAAGCACGATTAAATACTTTGTGGAATTGTTTTTCATTTAATCCGTATAAAATACGAACTTTTTGTTTTTCTTGTAACTGAATTCCATATTCGCTTAATTTACGTCTTCTTTCATTTCCATGAACACCAGGAGCAAAAGGTCTTTTTAAATCTTTACCATTTTCTAAAGTTGAAAAATTAAGACGACGAGATTTTTTATAAGCAGGTCCCGTATATCTTGCCATAATTTTCTCCTTTCTATAATTTTTGCTAAAAGTTATAAAACTAACATTATATTAGGGAGTAATCTATTAACATTTTCTAAAGGCAGTTTATACTCATGAAAAATTTTACTTTTAGATTACACATTAATAAATATTAATTTTGCTGCCTAACCCGTAGCGATTTAGATTATACTAATTATTCTAGTATTTGTCAAATTTAACATACGCATATTATACATAGTATATCTAAAAGTATAAATTTGTAATTTATGATAACAAAAAATGTGCACATTATAATATCATGTAAATATACATGTCTAATTAGAAAAA
>CANRMU010000031.1 GCA_947631895.1 uncultured Bacilli bacterium
TTATAATGTTAATGGTGGTTATATGTATAGTTATATGATAGGTAAAGTAACTGGTTATGAAAGTAATTCAATTTTTTTAGAAGTAAATAATATTGGTTATCATATTTATGTTGCTAATCCTTTTAGTTTTAATACTGATGGTGATGTAAAAGTATTTATTTATCATCATATTAGAGAAGATGAACAAGCTTTTTATGGATTTAATACTTTAGAAGAAAAAGAATTGTTTTTACGTTTAATAAGTGTTAAAGGTGTTGGGCCTAAACTTGTTATGCCGATGCTTGCTACTGGTAGTGTTAAAGGAATTATTGATGCTATTGATAGAGAAAATATTTTATATTTAAAGAAATTTCCGAAAGTAGGAGATAAAGTAGCTAGACAAATTATTCTTGATTTAAAGGGTAAATTGATGAGTAATGAAGAAATTGAAAATAATTCGGTTAATGAAGAATTAGCAAGTGTATTAGAAGGTTTAGGATATAAGATGATTGATATTAAAAAAATTATACCTAATATTGATGGGAGTTTACCTATTGAGATTCAAGTAAAAGAAGCATTAAAATTATTATTAAAGTAAGGAGGTTTGATTTAATGGATGATCGCATTGTTGATGCTGAAGAACAAAGTGTTGATGTTTTTGAAAATAATATTAGACCCCAAAGTTTAAAAGAATATGTGGGTCAAAAAGAAATAACGGATAATTTAAAAGTATTTATTGAAGCTGCTAAAATTAGAAATGAACCTTTAGATCATGTTTTATTATATGGTCCACCAGGACTTGGAAAAACAACTTTATCACATATTATTGCTAATGAACTAGGAGTAAATATTAAAACAGCTTCAGGTCCATCTATTGAAAAAAGTGGGGATTTGGCAGCTATTTTGTCAACTTTGGAACCAGGAGATGTATTATTTATTGATGAAATTCATCGGATGCCTAAATTTATTGAAGAAATATTATATCCAGCGATGGAAGATTTTGAAATCGATTTAGTATTAAATACAGATGGTAAATCAAGAACGATTAAAATTGATTTACCACCATTTACTTTAGTTGGAGCAACAACAAGAGCAGGAGATATTTCAAGTCCTTTAAGAGATCGGTTTGGAATTGTTTCAAAATTAAATTATTATAGTGAAGATGAGTTATTAAAAATTATTTTAAGAACTAGTAGGGTACTTGATATGCCAATTAAAAAAGAAGCAGCAAGATTAATTGCTAAAAGATGCCGTAAAACACCAAGAATAGCTAATAGGTTATTTAAAAGAGTTAGAGATTTTGCATTAGTAAAAAATGTTTATGAAATTGATGAAGAATTAACAGAAGATTCTTTAAAACGTTTAAAAGTTGATGAATATGGTCTTGATTCAATTGATATTGAATATTTAACTAGTTTAATTACGAAGTTTAATGGGGGACCTGTTGGAGTTGAGACTATTGCTACAAGTATTGGGGAAGAAGCATCAACAATTGAAGATGTCGTAGAGCCATTCCTAATGCAAGAAGGTTTTATTAAAAGAACCCCAAGAGGAAGAGTTGCAACCGAAAAAAGCTATGAGCATTTAAAGATTGCTCATAATAAAAGTTTATTTTAGGAGGAAGTATGGATAAAAATCGTTTAATTATTATTGAAGGACCACAAGGAACAGGAAAAACTACTTTAGCTAATTATTTAAGAGAAAATATTCCTAGTTCTAATTTATATCGTTTAAGTGGGCAAAAAGATAAAAGTAAAACTGGTAAATTAATAAGTAAAAAAATGTATTTAGCTTTACTTGCTTATTTAAAACAAATGCAAGAGATACCGGTTGATATTATTTTTGATCGAACTTTTTTTACGGAAGAAGTTTATGCAAGATTAGGATATAAAGATTATTCTTTTAGTGATGTTTATAATTATTTAGTAGATGAATTTACTAAATTAAATTATGATATTTATTTAGTTTTATTATATTTAGAAAATCCTCATATTTTTGAAGAAAGACTTAAAAGAGAGCCTCATCATACTTATCAATCTTTTAGTGAAGAGAGTAGTACTAAACAACAAGATATGTATAAGACTATTGGTGAAGAATTAAAGAGTACTAATATTAAAGTATTAAGACTTGCTATGGATAATTTTGATGAAGCATATAAGAAAATAAATAATGAATTTAAAATACAGAGGTAAATTATGAGTACAGAAGATTTTGATTATGAATTACCGGAATATTTAATTGCTCAGACGCCTTTAAAGATGCGAAGTGCATCAAAACTTTTAGTTTTAGATAAAGATAGTGGAGTTATTGAACATAAAGTTTTTACAGATATTAAGTCTTATTTAAAAAAAGGTGATGTTTTAGTTTTAAATAATACTAAAGTTATTCCGGCAAGATTAATTGGGGAAAAAATAGATACTAAAGCGGTTATTGAGTTATTGCTTTTAAAAGATTTAGGAGATAATACTTGGGAGTGTTTATCAAAACCGTTTAAGAGATTACATGTTGGAACTAAAATTAAGTTTGGCGATTCTTTAGTTGCCAAAGTTATTGAAAAAAAAGAAGAAGGTATGGTAATTGTTAAATTAATTTATGAGGGAATATTAATGGAAATATTAGATAAATTAGGACAAATGCCACTTCCACCTTATATTCATGAACAACTAAAAGAAAAGACCCGTTATCAAACTGTTTATGCCAAAGTATTAGGCAGTGCTGCAGCTCCTACAGCTGGTCTTCATTTTACGAGAGAATTGCTAGAAGAAATTAAAAAAATGGGTGTTATTATTACTTATGTTACATTACATGTTGGACTTGGAACATTTAGACCAGTAATGGTAAGTGATGTTAAAGAACATGTCATGCATAGTGAATATTATGAAGTAAGTGAAGATGCTGCTAATATTTTAAATAAGGCTAAAAATGAAGGAAGAAGAATTATTGCTGTTGGTACAACATCAACAAGAACTTTAGAAGCCGTAATGAGTAAATATCATACTTTTAAAGCGGTTAAAGAAAATACTAATATCTTTATTTATCCTGGTTATAAATTTCAAGCTATTGATTGTTTAATAACTAATTTTCATTTGCCAAAAAGTACTTTAATAATGCTTGTTAGTGCTTTTGCTGGTAAAGATAAAATAATGAATGCTTATCAGGAAGCAATTAAATTAGAGTATCGTTTTTTCTCTTTTGGAGATGCAATGTTTATTAAAAGTGAAAAGTGAGGAGTAAATCATGTTAGTAAAAGAATTAAGAGATGTAATTAAAAAATATGATGAAAAAGATTTAAATGATATTATTGTTGAACTATATAAAAGAATACCTAAAAAAGTTAAAGAAGAATATGAAATTGATAATTATTTAATTAACTTAAAAGATGCTAAAAAAATTAAAAAAGAAGAAGAATCTATAAGTTTTGAATATCTTACTAAAATGGTAAATTATTTTTTAGAATGTGTAGATAATGATTTATATGCTTATCCAAATAAAATAATTAATAAAAAGGAAAGAAGTAAATGGCGTTTTAAAGTTAAAAAATTTTATAAAGAATTAAATAAGTATCCTGCTAATACTAAAGAAGGTTTAGAAGCAACAACCCTTTTAATTCAATTATTTAAAAGATTAAGTTATGGATGTATGTATTTAAAATTTAGTAATTGGAATACTTTTGGGGCAATTGGGATTGACCAATCAATGTATTATGACAATATTATTAAAAGATTATTTACAAATTCATATAATGAAACAAATATAAATTTATGTATTTCTTTATTAGATGTATATAAAGATCCAAATGAATTAAGTACATTTATGTATGATGTATTTATTAGTAATTTAGAGTCAAGAGAAAAGAAAGAACAAGCTATACCTTTGTTAAAAAATAAAATTAATGAATTAAAAGAAAAATTAAAAGAAAAGAAAAAAAATGATAATGAATTTTATATAGGAAATAATATTAATGATACGGTATATGCTATTACAAATATTTATTTTACTTTAGATGAATTTGAAAAAGGGATAGAATATTTTCAAAAAAATTATCTAGAAAAAAGTTTTGAAGTTAAAGAATTTATTTTATTAGAAGAAATTGAAACGTATCATCGTTATGATGTATGGATAAATGAATATGAATCTCATCAAATTTTATATCGAGAATCTTTAGTAGAAAAATATCGAAAATTTAAAAATATTAAAGAGATTGAAATAAAAAAATAGATAGGTGATAAAATGAAGTTACAATTTGAACTATTAAAAAAAGAAAAAAATACTAATGCTAGATTAGGAAAAATTATTTATAATGGTAAAGTTTATGAAACCCCAATGTTCATGCCTGTTGGAACGCAGGGGACGGTTAAAACTTTAAGCCCTGAAGAAATAAAAGAGGTTAAAGCAGGTATTATTTTAGCTAATACTTATCATTTGTGGTTAAGACCTGGTGATGATGTGGTAAAGGATGCTGGTGGACTTCATAAATTTATGAATTATGATGGGCCTATTTTAACTGATTCAGGAGGTTTTCAAGTTTTTTCTTTAGCAAATAAAAAAGATATAACTGAAGAAGGTGTACATTTTAAAAATCAATATAATGGTGATAATTTATTACTTACACCAGAAAAATCAATTTTAATTCAAGAAAATTTAGGTAGTGATATCGTTATGAGTTTTGATGAATGTATTGGGTATCCAGCTACTGAAGATTATGTTAAAAATAGTGTAGAAAGAACCCTTCGTTGGGCTAAAAGAGGCAAAGATGTTTTTAAAGGAAAAGATCAAATTTTATTTGGAATAGTTCAAGGTGGAGTATATCCAGAGTTACGTCGTCATTGTGCTGAAGAATTAGTTAAAATGAATTTTGATGGTTATAGTATTGGTGGGACAAGTGTTGGAGAAGATAAAAAAACTCAATATCAAATGGTTAGTGATTCCGTAAAATACTTACCTGAAGATAAATTACGTTATTTAATGGGGGTAGGAGACCCCATTGATTTAGTAGAAAATGTTATTAGAGGAATTGATATTTTTGATTGTGTAAGTCCAACAAGATTAGCAAGACATGGTCATGCTTTAACAAAATATGGCAAGATTAATTTAAAAAATGCTAAATATAAAAAAGATTTTACACCGATAAGTGATACTTGTGATTGTTATGCTTGTAAAAATTATACTAAAGCTTATATTAAACATTTAATTAATGCTGAAGAAACTTTTGGAGCAAGACTTTTATCAATTCATAATATTCGTTATTTAGTAAATTTAATGGAAGAATTAAGATCAGCAATTAAAGAAGATCGAATATTAGAATATAAAAGTGAATTTATTAAAAATTATTATGGTGAAGAGTATGAAGAATAGAACTATTATTTTAATAACTATTTTAACAATAATTATATCTATTTGTATGGCAACTGTTTGGAAAGTAAATAAAAGACATGAAGAAAGAGAAGTTTTAGTTGTAGAAAAAAGAATTATTGAAGGAGCTATAGAATGTTTTAATAAAGATGATTGTGAAGGAGATAAAGTAACATTAGATACATTAATAAAAAAAGGATATGCTAAAAAAGAAATAAATCCTTTAACTAAGACTTATTATAATTTAGAAAGTTATGTAATTAAAAATGAAAATTATGAATTTATTGAAATCTAACTTACCTGTTTAAGTTAGAATTTTTGCTATTGATAAATAAATTAAAGTTTAGTATAATAATTTTTATAGTAGGAGCGTGTTAAAAATATGAAAGATGAAAATGAATCTTTACACACAACTAAAGAAGTATTAAATCTAGATGAATTAACAGAATCAGCAATTAATAGTATTGAAGAAATTGTTGATGAAAATATGGTTGAAGCTGATTTGCAATTTCAAGAAGAAATTGAACAATTGCATATTCCAGATGATACGATGATTTTAGAACCTAAAGAAGAAGAAAAGAAAAAAAATAAGGATAATATCTTTAAAAAATTAAAAGATAAATGGTCTAAATTATCTAAGAAAAATAAAATTATCATTATTATTGTAAGTATTATTGTTCTTATTTTAATTGGTATGGGAATATTTTTCTTAACAAGAAAGAAAGAAGCTCCTAAACAAGATGTGCCAGATGTAATTGTGGAAGAGGATAATTATCGTTATGAAAATGGAGTATTACACTTCTTAGATGATGATGAAGAATTAGGAACTTATGAATGTAATAATAAAGATGAAAATAAATGTTTTGTTGCTTATTTAACTAATGATGATGAATTTGATGGTTTAAAAAAGATTAATGATGATGGTGAAGAAATTCAGACTAGAAGTAAAATATATAATGAACGTTTTGTCTTTGTTTTTGATAATAAAAGTGAAAATGATGATATTATTAAATTATATGATATGAAAGATAATGAAGTTAAAGAAGAATTTTTATTAGTTAAAGCTTATGATTTTATTGATGATGCAGTTATCTTAAAAAATATGGATAATAAATATGGATTAGTTACTTTTAGTGATGAAGAAGCTAAAACTACTATAAATTATGATTATGATTATTTAGGAATTTTTGATGATGATAAAGAATTAGAAAGATTAGTTGCTAAAAAAGATGGAAGTTTCTATTTAGTTAATAAGGGAAATGAAATACTTACTAATGCAATGTCAGATCCAATTGTAGGCGCTAATAAAGAATATTTAAAAATTAAAAATGGAACTAATTTATATACAGTATTAGATTATCATGGTAAAGAAGTAGGTAAAGGGGAATTTGCTTTATTACTTGATAAATATGTTATTTTTGCAAGAGAAATGCAATTATATGTTACTGATTATGAAAAACATCCAATGAATTTAGATGGTATAGCTATTAAAAATAATACTTATAATCCAATTGCAACATACAAAAATAATAAATTAGTTAAAACTGAAAAATCATTTGATGCTGAAGTTTATGATAAAAATTTAATTTTAACTATTTATGAAGATGATACTGATAAGTTAGAAACTTCAACTATTAATTTAACTGATGGAGAGTTTTCTAAAAACTTAGCATTTATGAATTATTTGAATGGTAAATTATATTTTTATAGTGATGAAAAGAAAGAAAATTTATTAGGTTCATATGTATGTAATAATAAAAATACAATTGAAGCAAATAATGCTACTTTAAATAATTGTACAATTGCTAATGAATCATTACTTACGGAAAATACAGCTAATGAAAAAGAAAAACATAATAATGATGAATTAGGATTGTTACCAGTCTTTTATAATCGTTATATCTTTATTAGAGATGGAAATGAATCAATTGTTTTATATGATTTAAAAGAAGGAAGTACTAAAGCTTGGTATACAAAAGTTGATGCTAAAATATATAATAAAGCTGATAAATTAAGTGTAGTAGAAAATGGACCAATTTATTATATTGCCCAGTCAGAAAGATCAGGAAGTTATGGTTTAGCTAAAATAACAGCTAATTCAGTAGATGTTCAATTAGAATTTAAATATAATAGTTTAAAAAGATTAGGTGATTATTATGTTATTGAAACTGATGGTAGTTATTTCTTAGCTGATATTGGGAGAAGAGTTCTTACAACTGCTAAAAATGGTCCAATAGTTGATTATAATCATAATAATTTAAAATATATTAAAGATAATAAATATTATGTATCTGCTTTTGATAAAGATAGTGATGGTAATGGTTATGAGTATATTGAACTTTATGATAATTACTATGCTGCAGTAAGTAGAAATGAAAAAGATAAAAAAGCTTATTTAAGTATCTTCAAATATAATGCTGAAGAAGCTGTTAATAATACTGCTGAAAATATTTTATTAAATATTGATAAATATTATGGTGATGGAATAAAAGCATTTAATATTACTTTTGATAATAAAAATATTATTGTTGAGATAGCTAAAAATGATCAAGAATATGATGCTAAAAAAATAGTTATTGATACAACAAAACCATATGTTAAACCAAAAGAAGAAGATAAAGAAGATGAAGAATCTACTCCAGTAAATACTGAAAAACCAGAAGATGAAGAAGAAAATTAATATACTATTTTTTACATATAGTCTGTACTATGTGAAAATTAAAAAGCACTCTAGAAGTGCTTTTTAAAATAAATCAGAATGTGAGCCAGTCTCAATTAATAGTAATTCAAGAGTTTCATTTATGTATCGATATACTAATAGCCAATCTGGTTCAATGTGTAATTCATTACAATTTTTGAATTTGTGATTATTTTGAAGTGCATGATTACGATATTTTGGGTCTAATTTTTCTGAATTTGCTAATTTAGATAAAACATTTAAAAATTTTTCTTTGTCTCTTCCTTGTTTCATCATTTTTTTATATTCTTTTTTAAATATACTTGTTGCCTTAATTTCGTATTTTGTATTATGAATATTAAACATAATTAATTTTCCAAATCTTTTAAAAATTCTTCTATATCATGATACCCTTTGTATTTTTCGGGGGTTTTTTCCATTTTTTCTGCTTCTTTTAAGGCTTTAAGCAATTTTCTATTAGGTTTATCATCATGTATTTCAAAAGGTATGGCTTGTTCTCTTACACTTTGACTTAAAAATACGTTAATGGCACTACTCATATTAAGCCCAAGTCTTTTAAATAATTCTTCAGCTTCTTTTTTTAAAGTGCTATCAACTCTTACATTTAAGTTAGTAGAATTTGATAAAATTTCCATAATTAACCTCACTTTCTAATAAAAATTATAGCATTGCAATATAAAAATGTCAATGCACATGTCATTACAATGTCATTATTATTATATACAATAAATTAAAATGAATGCATTTATTTTTACTAATAACTACTTCTGATATAGCTAAAAAAGGATTAACAAAGAAAACATAAATTTTCCTTAATAAAAATAAAACTTCTAATTACCAAAGTAAAAAAGGTAAATTAGAAGCTTTTTTATTCCG